>JABDCH010000013.1 GCA_013288205.1 Bacteroidota bacterium
TTTACTTCCTGCAATCTTTACCTTATCCAATAAGTTTAACGCAAGTGTTTCTTCTTCTATTTGTTCTTTCACAAACCATTGCATAAAGTTCCATGTTGCCCAATCCCCTTCGTCAAAACTCATTTTTACCAGCTTATAAATAGCTTTTGTATTATCCACTTCATGTTCAAATACTTTTTCAAAACAATTATTTATACCTGTCGGGTTTTCAGGAGGAGCAGGAATAGTTGTAACGACGACTTCAGCCCCTCTTTTTAGAATATACTCTAATATCTTCATCATGTGATTACGTTCTTCATGTGAGTGCCTGAAAAGAAAATTAGCTACGCCGCTAAACCCCTGGTTTTCTGCCCATGCTCCATAAGACAGATATATTTGTGAGGCATGAGCTTCTTTCGTCATTTGTAGGTTTAATGCTGCTGAAAGAGTTTTTGAAAGACGGTTCATATTCATAAATTGAGTTTTTAGTGGATTTAGTAGCCTCCTTCCTGGTATTTGATTAAAGCCCTGCGATAATCTTTCGCAGTTCTTCCTTGGTTTTACCCAGTTTGATTTGAAGTTTTCCAAACATTTCATCTTTTTTGCCTTCTTCAAACATCAGGTCATTATCGGTTAAGATTGCAAATTTTTGTTTCAGTTTACCTTTCTGTTCATTCCAGTTTCCTTTTATTTCGGTAGTATTCATCTTTTTAATTTTTAGTTTTATTTGAAAATATGCTTAGTACAAAGGTGTTATTATTGAGCTATCCAGGTATTACATAAGTATAAGAAAACCTTACATAAATTACAGATTTAAGGGGTGCTTTCCCATGCTCAACATAACAAAAAGCACTATGTTTTACATAGTGCTTAAGTGAGTTTATCAAATCTATGTCAGCAGATTTTAATGCTTATCATGGTCCCTGTTATCATGCCCACCGGGTTTTTCAGCAAAGTTTTTTTGAGGTTGTCCTCTGTGATATCCTTTAGGATAGCTCTTCTGGTGGTCTTTATAATTTTCATAGGGTCTTTCTCCATGGTAGTCCTTAAGTGCAACTTTCTGTCCGCCATAAAGGTCGTAATTCCTATATTTATGAGGCAGATTAGATGAATGAATCCATCTCCCACCTGTCATATAAACATAGTTTCCATCCGTAACATCATAGTATGCCTGGATATCCGGAATATAATAGAATCTTACCCCTACTCCATCAGCCGGGCCCCAAGGCGGTGGATTACCGACAGTAGCAGTAATAACAACCTGTGCTTGTAATGTTCCGGCAAGAACTAATAATAATCCGCCGATCATTAATTTTAATTTTTTCATTTTTATTTGATTTATACTGTGAATGAATTTTCACAACAGTACAAAGGTGGAGCTATTCAATAAGTCAAGCGTTATATATCGCCCTCTGGATATTACACATATCACATATTCTCCAGGTTGGCTTGCCTCTTTCTTTTTAGTTGTTTATAAAAGGAAGGAGACACACCGGTAATTTTCTTAAATTGATTTGATAAGTGAGCTACACTACTATAATGAAGTTTATAAGAAATCTCCGTGAGATTAAGCTCATCATAAAGTAGCAATTCCTTTACCTTTTCAATTTTATTTATTATAATATATTGCTGAATAGTGGTGCCCTTCACCTCTGAAAATAGATTGGAGAGGTAGGTATAATCAAGATTGAGTTTTTCACTGATATATTCCGAATAATTCACACGGGGCAACTCATCGGAATAATGAATCATTTCAGTAATTATATTTTTTATTCTTTCAATCAGGATGCTTCTTTTATCATCCAGCAATTCCAATCCTGATTTAAGCAGGTTTATTTTTAGCAGCCTACGTTGTTCGGGGGTTAAATCCTCCAGAATTTCAATAGTTCCAAGGTCAACAAATACATACTTCAGTCCGAGTTTTTTCAACTCATCCTTTACCATCATCTTGCATCGCAAGCTGACCATATATTTAATGTATAATTTCAAAGTACCCTATTTAATGAAATATAAGCAAAGGTACTCCATTATCAGGTAATTATTTAGAACCCAAAAAATGAAAAATCGTTAGTTAATAAACCTGATAAAAGAAGGCTTTTACATCAAGAGCAGTAAAAACATCCAATTATTTCTTCTCCTCTTTCTTTTCGTCTTTCTTCTCTTTTTTCTTTAAGAAGCCCTTTAAAAGAAAACTGTGTCCCGCTGCATCCATATTCTGTTTAAACCCGCCGGCACCTTGCTTAATATTTACCATAGCCTGGCCCACATTTTGAGCCATCGTACTATCCATTAATAGTTTCCCTATAGTTCCCTTTCCTTCATGAATACTTTTCATTACAGCAGAAAGGTCACCAGTTATACTTGCCAAATTATTACTGGTCGTTTTTACGTTTGCCATTATCTCATCAATATTTACAGGTTGAATGGTTTCAATTATATCATTATTTGATATTTCTTGTTTCCCGGGAGGCCCGGGGATTATTGAAATGATCTTATTTCCCATTAACCCATCGGAGCCAATTATTGCCTTTACATTTTTTTTCATGAATTTCCTGGTATGCTCATCAATTTCCATATCTACCCTTACAGTTGAATCTGTAACTTGCTCAATGTTTTCAACTATACCAACATTAATACCTGCAAATCGTACATTATTTCCAATCTGTAGCCCGCCTATATCCTTAAATATACCGCTTATCTGGTATGTATTACTAAACATCTGTTGTCTTTGCCCGATAAAATAGATTCCTGCAATAAACAATACGACACTAACAGTAACAAAAATCCCAAGTCTTGTTTTATTTCCTGTTTTCTTTTCCATAATAATATTCTTTAGTTAAAAAATGAGCGTATCCACTCATCCTTAGATTCTGAAATTTCTTTAAAAGTTCCTTCCGCCAATACTATTCCTTCTTTAATTATGATAACCCGGTTGGCAGTTATACGCGCACATTCAATATCATGGGTTATAATAATGGAAGCAGTATTGTATTTTTTTTGCATGTTCAATATCAGTTGGCTAATTTCCCTGGAGGTGATTGGGTCTAAGCCTGTAGTGGGTTCGTCGTAAAGAATTATTTCGGGTTTTAATATTAGGGTACGTGCCAATCCAACCCGTTTTCTCATTCCACCGGAAAGCTCAGATGGCATTTTATCAATAGCGCTTTCGAGTCCGACATTTTGTAAGGCTTCTATAACTAATGCGTCTGTTTCCTCTCGCGGTTTAGCTTTCAAATCACGAAGGGGGAATTCAAGGTTTTCACGTACACTCATAGAATCATATAACGCAGCGCTTTGAAAGAGAAATCCTACCTTCTTTCGCAGGATATTTAATTTGCCTGTTTTTAACCCTGCTATGTTTTCACCAAATAGAAATATCTCTCCTTCATCTGGTTCAATCAGGCCAACAAGACATTTTATAAGTACAGATTTGCCACTTCCCGATTTACCTAATACAACAAGGTTTTCGCCTTTGTTAATTTTAAGATTGATGTCATTCAGCACATGATTAGTTCCAAATGATTTACGTAAGTGTGTTATTTCTGCAACAGTTTCCATTTTAATATAACATGCTGGTTATTTGAACTGCTATCATATCAATAATAAATACCGACAATGACCCTAGAACAACCGAGGTATTGGCTGCCACCCCTACTCCTTCCGTTCCGTTGGTAGAATTATACCCTTTAAAACAACTAATCAATCCGATAGCAAATCCAAAGAAGAAAGTTTTAATAAAGGCGGGGAAAACATCAGAGAAGTCAAGGCTTTTGAATACCTGTAAAAAGAATAAATGAAAACTGACAGATCCTTTTAGATTCACTGCTATATATGCCCCATATAGTGAAATAGCATCGCCAAGTATAACTAATAAGGGAAGCATTAGTGTAGTAGCCAATACCCTTGTTACTACAATATATTTATACGGATTCATTCCGGAAACTTCCATAGCATCTATTTGTTCCGTAACCTTCATGGAAGCTAATTCTGCTCCAATACCCGAGCCCACTTTTCCGGCAAAGATCAAGGCAAATATAGTGGGGCCAAGTTCACGGACAATGGAAACGGATACCATTGCCGGCAACCATGACACCGCTCCAAATTCGGCAAGTGTTGGCCTGGATTGTATAGTCATTACTAGGCCCAAAATAAGTCCTGTAATTGCAACCAAAGGAAATGACTTATAGCCTATTAAATAGGATTGCCTCACAAATTCATTAAACTCATAGCGGGGCTTAAACAACTCCCTGAAAAAACGAAATGTAAATTTTGTCAATAGTGTAACTTCTTCAAAAAAACCCATTAATACATTCGTTTTAGAGTTATCTGAAGGTTCAGTTGGCTTGTCTGATGTTACTTCGTGTTTGATAGTGTATGTTTTTGTTTGATTAAAGAAAATTTCACAGACGAAGGTACGGTATTTCCTAATAAAAATCCCCATGGTTTTAATGGTTCAATGTGATCAAAAATAACTTTTAGGATGGCTGTTAACGGAATAGCCAAAAACATCCCTGGAATACTCCATAATGCTCCTCCAATAAGAACTACGATGATAGATACTAGTGCGTTTATTTTTACTCTTGATGCCACAATTCTTGGAATGATATAATGATTATCTATAAATTGTATGAAAATATACACAATAAAAACCAGAATAGGATAAGTAATAGTGTTTTTAGTTACAAAAGCAATGCTCATTGGCAATGCGATGGCAAGGATTCCCCCAACATAAGGGATGATGTTAAGGATAGCCCCAGTGATTCCGAGTATAATGGCGTAATCAATACCCAACAATAAAAGTCCTGTTGAATTAAGTATGGCTATAATTACCATTTCGAAAAACAGCCCTACTAAATAACTCTGGATAATTTTTTTGGAGTTTGTCAATACCTCCGCAACTGCAATATGATGCTCTGTACGGAAAAGCTTCCGGATAAATTCAATAAGCAGGGGTTTATAATAAAGTATCATAAATAAATAAACCGGCAGCAATACACCGGTAAGTAACATTTGCCCGGCTTCTGTAAGCTTTTCGCCTACCACCAGGTTACTTATGGCCTGCGTTTGGGTTAGGGTAATCCATTCATTTATTTTTGAAACTTTGATATTGAAATTTCCTGAAATCCATTTTACAACCTGACTGCTTGTTAAATTGAACTTTAACTTCAGCGCCGGATAGGTATCGCTAAGCATGCCAATCTGCGAGGAAATAATGTAAAGAATTCCAAGTACTACAAAAATGGCCAGGATTACTGCAATCGAAATCGAAATTATTTTGTTCACCCTTTTCCGGAGTAAATAATTCACAATAGGATTCAACAGGATAGCAATTATAACTGCATACACGATAGGAACAATAATCCGCTGACCAATATATAATGTAAATACAAAAGCAAATATGCCAATAAATATTAAAGTTGCCTTTGCATAGAAAGGCGTTTTAAAGGCTCTATCCATTTTTTAATATTTAAAGACATTTACATTACTAATCATGATGATGTTCATCGTGATCGTGATGTTCATACCCGCGATGCCCACCATGACCAACAAAGCAACCCTGCATGCAGAGTAGACCCAACAGGGCTAATAGAAGAAGTGATTTTTTCATTTTGATTATTATTTGTTTATAGTCACAAAATTCGCCTTACTACATGGAAAGGATGTTACACAAGCTAACCTAAAGGTTACATGTTTCACACTATCAACTAACAGCCATTAGAGATTACTTCCGTGTTTTGCAATTACGATGGTATATTCATTAGGAATTATACCTTCCCCATATGTTTTGGAATATACTTTGGTAAATTCAGCTCCGAAATAGAGGATGATGGCTGAATAGTAGACCCAAGCAAGAACCAAAATAACAGAACCTGCTGCTCCATATACTGAACCAATACCTGAACTGGTCAGGTAAGAGCTGATTAAATATTTACCTCCTGTAAAAAAAATAGCCGTAAGGGAGGCCCCTACCAGGCTGTGGCGAAAGGATACTTTACCATCTGGCAGGGCTTTGAAAATAGCGACAAAAAGGAGTGTGATTAAAAGAAACAGAACAACAAAACTAAATATATGATATAAATACATAGTTTCGGGAGGATGATAGGGTATTATTCTTCTATTAAGAATATCTGCAATTGAGTTAATAAACAAACCGACCAGCAACAGGAATCCGGCGGCAACTATCATAAAAAATGACATTAAGCGATTTATTAAAAATCGCATTAACCCGCGTTTGGGTTTTGCTTTTATTCCCCATATATAATTTATAGAATCCTGAATTTCAGCAAACACCCCGGAAGCCCCAAGAATCAATACAATTACTCCTATGATAGTAGCAAAAGTGTTGTGAAACGTAACATTTACACTTTTAATAATTTCCTGGATTTGCAGAGCAGCTTTACTACCTACAAAACCTTGTATTTGCCCGTATAGTTCGCCACGTACAGCCTCCGGCCCATAATATACTCCGCAAAGAGATGTAACAATAATAACTAACGGTGGTAGCGAAAAAATGGTATAATACGATAAGGCGGCGCTTAATTTCAACACATTATCGTTAATAAACTCACTAAACGTCTGTCTAAAAACATACGTAATCTTTTTAAAATTTCCTTTAGGTTTCATCTTAATCAATCACTGGAATATTAATTTTATGTCGCTTTCCTTCGTGCAGGTTTACTACCCATTCACCTGTACTAAAGCCAATAACAGCACCTAGCAATTCATCCGATGCCCAATGCTCATTCTGATAGATACGTGAGAATAAAGTAAAAGCAGCTGGTACAAATGCCATTATTTTCGAGAAGGTAGAATTGGTATGTCGATACGTAATGATAGAAAGTGCAAAGGCCAACGAGGCATCACTGCTGGGCATAGATTCAAAATTTGTTTTAAATATAGTAAAAGGATGATAATAGAATGCCCCGTGATAAGCATTCGGACCGGCTCTGCCAATGCCAATTTTAAGCATTCCGGCAATTAGTTCCGAATAAACCCCTGCCTGAATTAATTCAATATCAACTTTTTCAGCCTCTGTATTATGCGTTATTAAAGTATATCCTGCCGAAACGGCAATTAATGTACCTGTGAAATACCATTCACCATAAATTTTGCCAATTATAACGGGAACCGTATAATAATAGCTCTTATGAGTTTGCGTAACATAATCGAAATTTTGGTCAAGAGGCATAATTGCCACAGTCGCAGCAGCTATTAAACTAAAACGGGCCCAGTCTGTTCTATGCCATTTTATAGGTGTTTCAATAAAAAGAAAAGTCTCATGCGTAAACTGTCGGAATCCATAAAATATCGTATCTAACTTCTTTTCTAGTAAACTGTCTTTTGGGGTTTCTTTTTTTGAAATAGTATCGGTAACAACTAACTGGACTATTCTCCCTAGCTTTTGTACGATGCTTGTGTCTTTCTTTGTGATTGTATCTCTTGCAATTTCCTGGGCGGAGACATTCATTGAAAACACAAACGAAGAAAAAAGAAATAACCAAATAAGATGTTTGATATTCATTTTATTTGGCTATGATGCACATTCATCATTATAAGAATGGGCGTTGGTTTAGTCTATCCTTTTTCCCTGGATAATTCTAAATAATACTGCAATAACTGCCAACACAAGTAATATATGAATTAAGCCACCGGCATTATAACCCAGGTAACCGATAGCCCAAAGTATTACTAATACTACCGCTGCTAAATAAAGTAGGTTGCTCATGATGTTTGTTTTATTGTTATTAGTTTGTTGATAGGTTAGTCAGAATCATTGGCGATTACCAAATTCTTAATAACCATAGTATGAATAGTATCAGTGCAATTAACAACAGCAGGTTAATGAGTCCGCCTAAGCCAAACCCACCCGCTATAATGCCGATTAACCATAAGATTAATATTACTACTATAACTATCCACAATAAGCTTAGCGCATCTCTTTCAGCCCCTCTGTCACCTCCTATGTTACCTTCATACGAAGTTTGTTTATTTTCCAGAACCGGGATGTCAATAATCTTATTGCTGTTTATAACAGAAATATTCTTATTGGTTGCTGTTAGATTGATGGTCTTAGCATCACTAGCTTGCTGCTTTGAGGGATTGGGAGTATTTTGAAAGACCTCCGGTTTTACCACTGTCGAAGTATTCATTGCAACCAGGTTTTCCGGTTTAGTTGTAATTATCTGCACACTTTTATGCTTGTTATCCGGAAGTATTCTGGCAACAGCTGGGGTAGGCCTTCTCCTGCTAAAGTCAACATAGTAACCGCTTCTGTAATGCCTTTTGGTAATGGCGAGTTTAGATGAATTACTGCATGAGGAAAGTAATATTCCTGAAAGTGCAAATAATGTGAGGGATGCTAGTATTTTTTTCATAATAAGGTTTTAAAATTTTAGTAATGGACCTTTTATTGGTTAAGTAATTTGAATAGCTCTGTCAAATCAGGTGATAAAATAATATCCGTTCTGCGATTGCTGGCCCTTCCTTCAGCGGTTGAATTGGTAGCTACCGGTATATATTTCGACCTGCCAGAAGCAACCATGGCATTTGGGTTCACGTTATAATCTTTGATGAGGATACGAACTATAGAAGTAGCACGTGCTGTGCTTAGAGCCCAATTATCCTCATATTTTCCGGTCATGGGAATGCTATCCGTGTGTCCTTCTACATCCACCGTAATACCGGAGGTGTTATTAAGAACACTAGCCAGAGTTTTCAAGGCATCTTTACCTTGAGCATTAACCACAGCGCTGCCCGAAGCAAATAAGAGTTTTTCCTGGAGCGAAACATACAGTTTACCATCTTTCAAGGTAACTGTTAATTCATCAGGTTTAAAGTTAATTAAAGCATCTGCAACCGTCTTTTTCAGTTTAGTCATAACATCTTTTTGAGACTGGATAAGTGCTTCCAGGTTCTTTAAGCGTTTAGCCTGATCAGTTATAGTCATATTTGAATTCGCTTCATTTGTCTGGTAGCTGATTGAAAGATCATTGATTGAATTTTTCAAATCAGCTTTATCCTTTTGAAGTGAGGCAACCTGTGTATTGCAATCGTTTAATTGGGAATGCATATTAGTGCTATCCCTTTGCAAGCCTTTCACTCTTTTTTGTTCACTAATTAATTTGGCTTTAGGAACACAGGCGGCAAAAAGGAGCACAAAGCCTGATGCTAGTAGAATATTTCTTTTCATAATGTATTTGGGGTTTAATAAGTTACTACAATTGCTTCAGGATACTTTACAAGCCAAGTTTTTAGCATTGCAATATCCGTTAGGTAGATAAGGGTTTTATAATCTAAACGAACCTTTATTAATTTCCGTTTCGAGGTGGTTATTATATTTTTTAGTTTAGTTTTCATTGTTTTATTATTTATGAGTTATTATGGTACAAAGGTGGCTATCATTGAAGCCAGGGGCGTTACACAACACTATACAATAGTTGCATAATTCACACATTGTGAATTACATTTTTATGATAAAATTAGTTCTGTGCAATCAGCTTACCTGATTGTATTAACGTGTTATCATTTATCAATTGATAGAAATAAATTCCGGATGGAAGATTACCTGTTGCAAGCGTTGTGGCTTGTTGGGTAATATTTACATTCATTACTTCTTCCCCTAAAACATTATACATTTTTAGTACAGCATTGTTTATTTGCAATGCACCATTTATGCTGATGGTGGTATATTTCCGGAATGGGTTCGGATAAATGGTAGCCACATCGTCCCCATTTTTCCCATTGATAGAGGAGATACCTAAAGCTCCACAATCGCTAGGTATCATTGGAGCCTTATCATTCATAGCCGTGGTTGTTAACGCTCCATTGGTTGTAAGCGCCCTGCCATTGAGTGTAACTCCTGTATTTAATGCGCCTAAAGCGCCGTTGTTACAAATTATCGTTCCGCAGAAAACAGAATAATTATTTATTTTCACAGCACCATTAACCAGCCAATACACATTTTGCGCTTGTGCTCCATTGATCAATATAACCCTTGAATATGTACTGGTAGATATAGCGCCATATATCTGGATAACAAATACTGCATTGGCGTTATCTTCTGCATTCAGGTAAAGTGAATCGGTGAATGTGGTGGCAGCATTTAATAGATAAGTATGTGGCGTGAGAACAAGACCATTTCCAAATTGTGCAGGGTATAATAGTTGTATATCGTATGGCAGTGTGCTTATATCTGTATAAGCGGTTGATACATCTTTTGCACAGGCTGCAGTGGAGCCATCAGGTATAGGATGAATAGTTCCAGTTACGTCAGCAGGATTAAAACCGGTAGCAGAGCCATTATTGCTGCCAACATCGCCCGTTACATAAGTTGTACCTGAATTAGAAACGGCACCATCTGAAGAAAATAATGCATAGCAGGCAGCGCTGCCAAGTACTGGGGCAGTTGGCCCTGTAAGAGTGGGGCTTCCGCAGCCTATAGGGGTATAGGCCAATATGCCATTAACAGTTACGGCTCCATCAGTAGAAAGCGCCCTTCCTTCCAGGGTATCGCCCGTATTCATTTTAATTGCTGCGTTATTTGCAATAACAGTTCCTCTCATAGTAGTGCCTGAAGCCATGCTTACAAGGCCTTCTACTTTCCAGAACACATTACAGGCCAATGCTCCGTTTACTAATATGATTTTAGAAGATGCATTGGCAGAAAAAGAGCCCTTAATTTGAAAAATAAATACAGCATTTGGATTTCCTTTTGCATTCAGAAAAAGTTTAAGATTCAGCGTTGAAGCGCTGGTTATGGAATAAACACCCGCTACAAGGGTGTCTCCATTTCCCAATGTGGGAGCAGGAAAAAAAGTTGGAACATCGCTGTTCAATTGATTATATGCAATTAATAAATCAGTTGAGCATTGGGCGCTTGCCGCATTATTATTGTCCATTACACCGTTTACATTTCCAAAACCGGTGCTGGAGCCATTGTTTGTCCCTACATTGCCTGTAAGCTGCGAAATACTAGTATTGGTAACAGCTCCGTTAGAAGAGAAAAGAACAAAATTTGCAGCAGTTCCCATCGTCGGAGCTTGTGCAAAATTTAAACTTGGTATTAAAAATAGTATACATATTGTTACTAGTTTGAGGCGTTTTGCATTCATTGTTTTGAAGATTAATTGTGAAATAATTTTCACGATGCAAAACTGCGCACTTTGATTGCGGTGTGCGTTACATAACGACTGATAAGAGTTGCATAAATCCCACTTTATGCTTCGTCCTTGGTAGTTCTTACAAGGCTAATGCCCGCTATAAAGAATATAACACAAAGTATGCCGTAAATAGCAATTGCTTTAATATCGCGCGTGGTGCCGCTGGTATTTACAAATAAAACGGCAACGTATATAAGCCCTGCTATTCCGAGCATGGTAAGCAGTCCGCCAAAAATTCTTTTTAAGTTCATGATTTTTTTATTTTAGAACCGGATAACTCTCGCAAGATTATAAGGACGAGATAAGTTTCAAAACTTCTTCTTTGGTCTTGCCAAGTTTTACCTGAAGCATTCCAAGCAACTCGTCTTTCTTGCCATCTTCAAACATCAGGTCATTATCCAACAGGATAGCAAATTTTTGTTTTAGTCTGCCTTTCTGTTCGTACCAACTTCCTGTTGCTTCTGTAGTATTCATATTTAAATTTTGAATTGTGAAGTTATTTTCACAACATTACAAAGATCAACATCTTTGCTTTGATAGCTATTACAGATATTTATAGAAGAGTTACATGATTCACACATTCGGAAAAAAATAGAAAAGAAAACGAATTACATCCGTTCCATATACCAATTCAAGGTTTTTTCCATTTTTTTATACTGAAAAATGGAAGTTATAATTTTTTGCAAGCGCGTAAATGCTGTTTCACTTTTCACAACATAATCAAAGGCCCTGTGGTGCATACAATTCACGGCCACTTCAATTTTATCTTGTGAGGATAACATTACAACGGCAATATCCTGATTATAGGCTTTTATCTTATCCAACGTTTGCATTCCGTTCATGGCATTTTTATCGATACCATTGAGAAAATAGTCTAAAATAATTACATCCGGATTATGTGATAAATTATTCATACAAAGTTCCCCGGTGGCATACGTTTCAATATTAAAATCAGCATGTTGCAGAAACTCAATTTCCAATGATTTTAAGAATACGGCATCATCATCTACCAGGAAAAGCTTTATTTTTTCATTTTTCATATCGGGGTATTTTTTATCATATCAAACTCTATTTCCAATTCTTTACACGCCTGGGCGCATATATTTTCAAGTTGTCGCACAAGGTCAGGTATTCCATCGGCCTGCTGTTGGGTGCTTGCATATTCCTGAACCTTTTTTGCCATATTTTCAAAATCTATATTAATACCCATAATGGAAAATGAAGGAATCATTTTATGGACAGCCCCGTACAACGAATCCCAGTCCTTATCCAGCAGGCTCTGCTTCATGGTAACGACTAAGGGCGGGGTTTGTTCCAGGTAAAGCGATATCATTTCCATCATCAATTTAGGATTGGATTTTGTACGGTGAATCAAATAAGCGAGGTCAATGCATTTTACTTTATTGCTTTGAAAACTTCCAATCCCTTTGTTCCCGGTAATTTTCGCATCCACGGGCTTTTTAACCAATGTTATTATTTTACTGTACAATAGTCTTTCGTCAACAGGTTTGGCGATATAATCATTCATGCCAACTGCCTTGCATTTTTCAAGATCAACTGTTGTTACGTCAGCAGTTAAGGCTATAATAGGAATTTTGGAGTTTAGCTTATTGCGGATATAATCTGTTGCTTCAAATCCGTTCATCTCTGGCATCTGCAAATCCATTAGTACTATATCATACTCTTTGTCCTTGAGTTTTTCTATAGCTATTCTACCGTTGGAAACAATATCGCGTTCAAATCCGAAGTCATCTAAAAGCGTTTTCATTAATAATTGATTGAGCGCTATGTCTTCCACTACTAATACTTTAATGTTTCTTATATCCGTATCCAGCTCCATTAATTCTGTTTCTACAGGTGTCTCTTCTTTTGTTCTCTGAAAACTTAGTATAAAACTGAAGGTGGAGCCTTCATCAATTTTACTTTTCACATTGATACTTCCTCCCTGAGGCTCTACTAATTGTTTAACAATAGCAAGACCTAAGCCGGTTCCACCATATAGCCTGGAAGTGCCGCTGGAGGCCTGCTGAAAGTTTTCAAATATTTTATCTATCTTACTTTCGGGTATTCCTATTCCCGTGTCACTGACGGCAAATTGTACCGTCGCTTTCTCTCCATCTTCATCCAACAAACGGGCGCTTACGGTTATTTTTCCTTTTGAGGTAAACTTCACGGCATTGCTGACCAGGTTTAAAATAATCTGGTGCAAACGCACCGGGTCGCCAACCAATATTTCCGGAATATTCGTGTCATATTCCTTAATTAATACCAAATTTTTTTCCTGTATTTTGGTCTCAAACAAATGGATCATAGCAGATATGGATAATGCCATTTTAAAAGGCACTTGCTCAAACGTCATTTTCCCGGCATCTACTTTTGCCAGATCCAGTATATCATTAATAAGTACGATTAATGAATCGCCACTCATTTTTATCGCTGTTAAATATTCCTTTTGTTTAGCCGACAGTTCTGTCTTCAATACCACTTTCGTAAATCCTATAATGGCATTCATAGGGGTCCGGATCTCATGACTCATGTTTGACAAAAACTGTTGTTTCGCCTTCACTGCGTCTTCCGCTATCCGCCTGGCAGTTTCAGCTTTGCTTTTTGCAACCTGGGCAATTCCTGTAGCTAATTCCGCGAATACTTTGGCTTCTATCAGCTCCTTTTCTATCTTCTTTAAATCAGTTACATCCCTCGCTACCACTACTGCACCTATCACTTTACCATCTTCATCTTTATAAACCGAACCACTTAACAGTACATCTGTCAGTACACCATCAATTATAGTGAGTGGATAATTCAATATAAAACCCTTTGAAAAAATTTCCCTGTGTACATTTGCTGCCTTCTTAACTTCAACAAAATAGGTAGTAAATTTCGTGCCTACAAGATTTTCACGCACTTTATCAGTAGCTTTTACCATAGCCTCGTTTACATCTGTAATTACACCTTTTAAATCCAGGGTGACCCAAGGGTCTAGCGTGGCTTCTATCAGGCTCCTTGCATATTGAGAAGTCAATTTTACAGAATGACTGAATGCTTTCAGCTTTTTATGGGTAATTTCTTTTTTTGCTTTTTCCTTGTTCTGAAAAGCAAGTTCTATGTTGGCAACACCTAATTCTGCCGCCCGTTTATCCTTCTCAGTATCCTGAAAAGTGAGTTTCTTATGTGCAATGAGTAACTCAGATGCTAATCTTTTATTCTCTTCTTTTTGAAGGATAATTTCTTTTTGAGCATCCAGCAATTCATCCTGGACCGTTTTTTTTATTTTGGCCATGTGTTAACTTGATGAATTTATATCTTTATTAGTTAAATTTCCGATTTCTTCTATAGGGCTTCTTTTTTTATCCTTCAATTGCTTAAACTGCGTAGGAGAAAGCCCGGTAATTTTTTTGAACTGATTAGATAAATGTGCTACGCTGCTATAATGCAATCTGTATGCAATCTCTGTGAGGTTCAGTTCGTCGTAGAATAGTAATTCTTTTACTTTTTCAATTTTATGAGCGATAATAAATTGCTGTATGGTAATGCCTTTCACTTCAGAAAATATGTTGGACATATAGGTATAATCGTGCTTTAGCTTTTCACTAATGTAGTCTGAATAATTCATTTTAGGAATATCATTGGAATAATGAATCATTTCAGAAATTACACCGATTATTTTTTCAATCAATACGGCCCTTTTATCATCCATTAATTCAAACCCTGAAGCAAGCAGCTCCACTTTCAGTTGGTCCAGTTGCTCTGGAGAAAGGGTCTCCATAATTTCCACCTCACCTAAATCGACCACCATAAAGTGCAATTCCATCTTTTTTAATACTTCTTTCACCGCCATTTTACAGCGGTTACTCACCATGTATTTTATATATAACTTCAAAATATTAGTTTGTAAATGAGCGCATTTCAGGTAAATGCAAAGTTGAGTAACTATAAACAGAAAGAGTTACATAACTAAAGAGAATAGTTACATAAATCACAGGTTAGTGGGCTGAACTTCAAAATATAGAAAAGGACGAATTGTTGAATCTCCACCCTTTTATTGCTATTAAAAACAAATACCTACTACCTATTAAAGGCTACGGGAAGGCTTACGGGGAGCAATCTCTACTTTTTGAGGTTGGCTTTTTTTGATAATACCAATCACATCTTCACGATTTTTGTTCAGCCTGGTTTCTATCCTGCTGAGCAATTCGTTTTCTTTACCGGCTTCAAACTTGAGGTCGGCATCTGTTAGTTGGGAATAGTTCTTCTTAAGCTGCTTGGATTGGGTTTCCCAATTGCCATTCATTTTGAAGGTCTCGGTGGTTTTATTTTTTGTTGATTCCATGTTATTTTTTTTATTTAAATTAGTTACTAATAATTACGATACAAAAATCGGCCTATTGAACCATTGAGGTATTACATAGTAATGAGAGATTATTATATATATCACGTAAGCATTGTAAGTGTGCGTAATAGGGAATACGTATTATTAGCTATAAAAAAGTCCCCGGCATATCCTGCCGGGGACTCATTAAATTTGCTTTGAAAGCTTGTTGATCAGTCTTATATCTTGCTGAATTTCTTTACAACTTCCATATTGTCATTGTGAAGTCTCAGGATATACATACCATCAGCTAAGCCAGCAACAGAAACAACTGTTGCCGTATTATGAAACTGAAAGGTAGAAACTAATTGTCCAAATGCATTGTAAATTTCTCCATAAACAAGCGCTGTAGAACCTGTAGTATTTTGTATATTCAGGTTGCCGGTAGCAGGGTTAGGATATATTACAACGTTTCCGGTGCTTGCAGTTATTTCATTTACTGAAGTAGGAATTGTTTGCTGATTAAACACTGCAAACGGACTCATAGAAGTAACATTCGCACGTACTAAACTATACATGCTTCCTGCCACTGTTGCGACCATACTGTCGCCAATATTATCCCACATAGATGCATAATGCGAAATATAACTGAAGTCGGTATGTAAAAATCCATTTACTTCAGCCGCAGCCAACCATGACAATTGCATGTTGGCATTGATGCCTGTACCTATGTTATTTTGAAATAACCAGGTAGCAGCAACCATTGGTTGGCTGGCCGATATTACAACACCTGTAGTACCTTGTGAGTAAACTTGAGGCATAGCGCTTAAGCCTACCGTTCCAACTGCAGAACCCGGATTAAGGTTTAAGGTTGCAGGCAAATAGTTAGCTACTGTACCCACTTGATATGTGATAGTTTTACCTATGGTATCATTCATGGTTAAATAACCACCTTTGCTCGTAATTATATAAGACGTGTTGCTTGCCCCGGTAACAGCACCTGTGCGAGCTATCTCTAAATCACTGCTTCCGATATCAACGTAACCTTTTACAAAATTCAAGGTTCCGTCAATAATAAGTTCTGAACCCAATTTAAGTGAGCCTGCATTTCCTACATTCATAGTCAGATTCTTTATAGTATCGCCCAATGGTGAAAACATAATTGAATCGGTAACTGCTGTTAATGTATTTACACTGATGTTGGAAGCATGAGTTGAAAAAACCATACCTTTTCCTAATGCAGCAATGTCGGCATTTATAGCTAAATTGTTTCCATTGAGAACGAGTGTTCCGCTTACTAAATTAAGGGTATCCACATTCAAGGCTGTTGCCAGGGTTATGCTATGTGTGTTTCCGATATTCTCAGTAAACTTACCCAGCGAGATGCCGCTAAGTGCAACATCTCCGGTAATAGTATTAATACCTGTAAAGGCTAATTTCGAAAGAGAATTCACTGCTAAAAAGCCTGTACCAGTTAAATTACCTACTATCGTAAGAGCTTCACCACTGATGTTAAGCTCGCTACCGGTCGAAAGCACCAGGTTGCCGGCCAGGGTAAGTGCAGATGAAATAGCTACTGAATTACCAATACCTACATTAACCGTTAGGTTATTCAAATTCTGAAATCCCTTTACAAAGCCAATCGAGTTTGACAACCCCGTTACTGTATTTACAGTAATGCTTGAAAGAACATTACCTGCTATGGCAACATTGCCCGTTATCTGGCTGCTGGTGGTAAGATTAAAGCCATCAAGCTTCAATACACCGCTGGTAAATTTTAACGAATCGTCCATTACAACGCTGGAAGTTAATGCCACTGTATCGGCACTTGGCACGTCAATAGTTACAACGCCTAATCCGACGCCACTTAGTTCCAACCCTGCTGTGGCAGAAGTATTAATATAGTTTACACTATATGGTGAAGTAAGCACGAGTGTGCCACCTGATAATGCAACGCCTCCTCCCGATATAATTATATCAGAATTAGATCCGGCTGTTAATACACCGGCTGCATCCATTGTAAGTAAGCCTGACAGATTAAGCTCATTAAAAAACTTAATTTGAGCTGTGGTACTGAGACTAACCATCGAATTGATGATAGTGTCGGCAATAACTGCGCCTGTGAAGGTGAATGAACCTCCTGTATTTAGCATAAACTTGGCTGCATTGATGCTTCCTGCACCGGCTAAAGAACCGCCTGAATTTACATTCAACCTAATGTAAGGAGCTGCTGAGAGTGTTCCAAGTACATTTACTGTACCGTTAACTGCAACATTTTGGTCCATCGTTACCGTGTAAGTCAAAGGGACAACAACTATGTCGCCTACCGGTAATGTAAATGGAGGTGCACTGCCTCCCCACGTTGCTGCGCTGCTCCAATTACCTGTTGCCGATGCTGTGTATATTGTCGCAGAGGACATTCCACATACCAGCATAAAGGATGCTATAAGCAGTCCCGCTTTTACTGGATTTTTGATATTCTTTTTCATGATTTTTTGATTTAAATGATTTAATTAATAATTACGCTGCAAAAGTCCTTCTGTTTACGCAGAGAAGCATTACACATTACAGAAAAGATGTTACACATATCTTATCTTTAGTGTAGGACATAAAAAAAAGTCCCGCATTTCTGCGAGACTACTTTAAACATCACACTACTACACTAACTATTTTAATGCGACAACCATATATTTACTTTCTCCCCAGAATGCCGAAGGATTTGTTATGGAAACATAATCCGATTTATCATCACTGGTGATCGTATAAGAATTATCAGGATGGGTAGTGATGAACTTCTTAAACTTCCCATTTAAACTTATGCTTTTACAGGTAGTAAGATCGGCTCGTGTGTACTTTGAGTTATCAATATTGGGGTTTACTTTGGATGTACGCCCTATTCCAATAAATCCGCCTTGTTTATCTATAATGCCATTATCTTTTAGTTGTTTCATGGTTCCGCAGGAATAATAAACAGTATTTATTTGATTGGTTAAATCGGCTACCTGTGCCCGTTGCGCATATATTACACTCATGCTATCATCGAAGTTGGCGTTAACGGTTTGCAAAGCATTATTAGTCTGTATTAGGTTATTTTGTAATACATAAATTTCTGTATCCTTCATGGAAATTTCCTGTGAAAGGTGCATTACTATATCTGAAAGATTTGCATTTTTAATAGTCATGCTTTTTAGTCTTGCTTGAAGGCTGGTCATTTTCTTATCATTGGCAAGAATCCATTCGTCCAGTTCCTTTACTTCTGCAACAACCGACTGTTTGTTTTCACCGGAAGTTACGGTTATCATTTTTTCACGAGCCTTGATCCTGTCCAGATTATCCTGTATTTCGCTAAGTGCACTCAGATAAGAGGTTACATTAGAATCTTTTTGATTGGCCTGTGCAAGAAGTGTTGAATCCTGTCTGTTTAAGTCTGTTAGCTTTTGAACCTGGTCCGAATTGGAGCATCCGGCAAGCACAAGCATTGCAATAATAATATATCCTGTTGTTTTCATATTTTGTTGGTTTTAATTTATGTTTTATTGAGTGCAAAAGTGCGTTCATTTATGCCGAACGATATTACACATGGCTTAAAAATTGTTACACATATCACATGTTATTTAAGTTAGTTTGGCATTTTTGCCTCAATTGAGTAAAGGGTAGCGATAGTTCCTTTTTTTAGTAATCCATTGACTATTATTAAGGTGCCTCTTTAAAATGTGTGAATTATGCAACTTTTCACGGGATTTATGTAACACCCGATTATGCAAGAATATCGTCCTTTATACAAACAATAATAGCACTTATGAATACCATTACAAAGACAATATTTAACTCTGAAAAGCTAGATGAACTTTGTGTTAATACCATCCGTTTCCTTTCTATAGATGCTGTGCAGAAAGCAAATAGCGGACACCCGGGTTTACCGTTAGGTGCTGCTCCAATGGCATATACATTATGGACCAGATTTCTTCAACATACTCCTACAAACCCTCACTGGTTTAACCGTGACAGGTTTGTGCTATCTGCCGGACACGGTTCCATGTTATTATATAGTCTGCTGCACCTCACCGGATATGATTTGCCCTTGGAAGAAATTAAGCAATTTCGCCAGTGGGGAAGCAAAGCCCCCGGACATCCTGAACATGGCTTAACCCCCGGTGTTGAAACCACCACAGGACCACTTGGACAAGGATTTGCCAATGGTGTGGGTATGGCAATTGCTGAAGCTTATCTTGCAGCACGCTACAATAAACCAGGCTTTGATATTATTAATCACAATACCTACGGATTGGTTAGCGATGGCGACCTGATGGAAGGGGTATCTGCCGAAGCCGCTCCATTGGCTGGGCATCTAAAACTGGGTAAATTGATTTACCTGTACGATAACAACCACATCACACTTGCTTCATCAACTCAGGTAACATTCACAGAAGACCATGCCAAACGATTTGAGGCATATGGATGGCATACTCAATCTGTTGAAGATGGTAACGATTTGGAATCCATTGAAAATGCTATTCGTATTGCTAAGGAAGAAACAGAACGCCCATCGCTGATTCTCATTCGGACACATATTGGATATGGCTCACCTCATAAGCAAGATACCTGTGCGGCGCATGGCTCTCCCTTGGGAAAGGAAGAAGTGAAGTTGACAAAAGAAAATCTGGGTTGGCCTGCCGAACCTGACTTTCTAATTCCAAAAGAAGCTGAACTGCACTTTCGAAAAGCCATTGAAAATGGAAAACAGTTAGAAAAAGAATGGGAAAATAAATTCTCATTATATGAAAAGAGCTATCCTGAACTTGCTTCAGAACTTCGAGGTCTTATTAATGGAAAACTGCCTCTTGGTTGGGGTGCAAATATTCCTGTTTTCCCCGTTGATGCTAAAGGAATGGCAACACGTGTTGCTTCGGGCAAAATTATGCAAACATTTAGCCCCTTACTACCCGGCTTTATTGGCGGCTCCGCCGATTTGAATACATCTACATATACAGAACTTAAAGGTGCCGGAAATTTTGAGAATCCTTCTATGGCAGTTGGTGACCTGCAAGGTTCTGCCGAGGGCGGGTGGAGTTACTCCGGGCGCAATTTGCAATTTGGCGTTCGTGAACATGGTATGGCCTCCATATCAAATGGCATGGCTGCACATGGTGGCATTCTTCCATTTTGCGCTACGTTCTTAACCTTTTCAGATTATATGCGACCAGCTATCCGTCTTGCAGCATTAATGGAATTGAATGTAGTTTACGTTTTCACACACGACAGTATTGCCATGGGTGAAGATGGCCCCACCCACCAGCCCATAGAACACATTGCAAGTCTCCGGGCAATTCCACGGCTTATTACCATCCGTCCGGGCGATGCCAATGAAACAGCAATGGCATGGCGCATGGCAATTGAATCGCACAAAGCGCCGGTAGCTTTAATTCTGTCAAGACAAGATATGCCAACCCTTGACCGAAAAATATTTGATCCTGCTGACGGGCTTCGTTTCGGTGCGTATATATTGTCAGATGCGCCTGATTATAAGCCAGAATTAATACTAATTGCCAGCGGTTCAGAAGTTAGCCTGATAGTGGAAGCGCAGAAAAAACTAATCGAAAGAAATGTTTCTGTAAGGCTTGTTTCCATGCCCAGTTGGGAATTATTCGAAGCTCAAACTATAGAATACCGTAATACGGTACTTCCACCATCCGTGAGTGCAAGAATAGCGGTAGAAGCTGGTATAACCCAGGGCTGGCATCGTTATGTGGGCGACAAAGGTGATGTAATTGGCATTGATACCTTTGGAGCATCAGCTCCGGGAGAAATTATGCTGCGTGAATATGGATTCACCATCGAAAATATTTGTGAAAGGGCAATGCATTTATTAAAAAAATAAAAACCATGATTACTGCAACAGAGCAAATACCGCAATCGGGGAAAAAAATTGGAATTGCCGCAGACCATGCGGGATTTGAATTGAAGGAATATGTAAAGAAAATGCTGAGTAACTCCGGATACGAGGTAATTGATTTTGGCAACACTGAACAGAACCCGGATGATGATTACCCCGATTATATAATTCCCCTTGCCCGTGCCATATCAAGTGGCAGTATCACTCGCGGCATAGCTATTTGCGGTAGTGGCGTTGGCGCTTGTATTGCAGCAAATAAGGTAACAGGTATTAGGGCTTGCCTGATTCATGAAAAGTTTTCGGCACAGCAGGGCGTGGAAGACGATGATATGAATATGATTTGTTTAGGTGGCAGGGTAGTTGACCATTCACTTGCATGGGAATTGATAGTGGTTTTTCTCGCGGCAAAATTTATAGATATAGAAAGGCATACCCGCCGTTTGAAAAAAATTACTGAACTTGTCAAACAATGATATACCGAAAAATATTAAAAATTTAAAATACGAATGAAAATAAGCCCTTATGCCGGAAAACTGGCGGAACAAAAAATACTGGTAAATGTGCCCCGACTTGTTACTGCTTACTATACAGGAATACCGGATCCTTCTAACGTAGGCGAACGTGTCGCATTTGGCACTTCCGGCCACCGGGGTTCTTCATTCAAAAATACTTTTAATGAGCGTCATATTCTTGCCATCACACAAGCCATTTGTTTATACCGCAAGCAAAATAAAATAGATGGCCCATTATTCCTGGGCTTTGATACTCATGCTCTTTCAGCACCAGCTTTTGCCTCTACCATGGAAGTGCTTGCAGCTAATAGTGTGGATGTAATGATTGCAGAAGGAGATGAGTATACCCCTACCCCTGTTATTTCTCATGCTATTTTAAAATACAATAAGGATCGTAAAACAGGTTTAGCAGATGGTATCGTTATTACTCCCTCTCACAATCCCCCGGATGATGGAGGTTTTAAATACAATCCGCCCAACGGAGGGCCTGCCGGAAGTGCCGTTACCAATTGGATTGAAGCAAAAGCAAATGAACTGCTGAAGGAAAACCTTCAACTGGTGAAAAGAATTCCTTTTGAAAAAGCGCTTCGCACCTCTACCACACATCGGCATGACTATATCCAGGCTTACATAAGCGACCTGGGAAATATTATTGACATGAACCTTCTGCGCGATTCCAAAATAAAAATGGGCGTTGACCCTCTTGGCGGTGCAGGTGTTCATTATTGGGAACCTATTGCCGAACGCTATCATTTAGATTTGACCGTAGTAAGTAAAATCGTTGACCCCACCTTCCGTTTTATGACCGTGGATTGGGATGGGCAAATTCGCATGGATCCTTCATCTCCTTCTGCCATGCAGCGATTGATTGATATGAAAGATAAGTTTGATATTTCTTTTGCTTGCGATACAGACCACGACAGGCACGGAATTGTTACCAAAAGTGCAGGACTATTAAATCCCAATCATTATTTATCGGTTGCCATTTCCTATCTTCTTCAGCATCGCACCCAATGGGCCAAAACAGCAGCGGTGGGAAAAACAGTTGTGAGCACAGAGTTAATTGACCGCGTTACTGCAAAACTTGGAAGGCAGCTTTATGAAGTACCCGTCGGATTTAAATGGTTTGTAGATGGATTAATTGATTCTTCCCTCTGCTTTGGAGGAGAGGAAAGTGCGGGTGCATCTTTTTCAAGATTGGATGGCAGCGTATGGACAACCGATAAGGATGGATTTATTCCGACATTGCTTTCAGCTGAAATTACAGCAAAATTGGGAAGTGATCCGGGTGTGTTATATAATAACCTAACACAAGAATTGGGTACACCTGTTTATGTCCGTGTGGAAGCAAAAGCTACGCCTGAAGAAAAAGAGAAATTAAAAAATCTTTCGGCTGAACAAGTAAAACAAAGAGAAATTGGCGGTGAAAAAATAAAAAATATTCTTAGCAATGCCCCCGGAAACAATGCCTCAATAGGCGGTATAAAAGTATCAACGGAGAATGGTTGGTTTGCTGCCCGCCCTTCTGGAACAGAAGATATTTATAAAATTTATGCGGAAAGCTTTTTGGGAAAAGAACACTTGAAACAAATAATTGAAGAGGCGCAACATGTAGTTGATGATGCTTTAAAAGTAAAAGAAAAGATTGTATGAAATTGATACCCGCGGCACACGAGCTTATTACAAGTATGAGGTCCTTTTTTCAAATTAATACCCCAAAAAAAGGTTATCTGAATGAGGAACCATTGAGGGAAGAATTATTTAGTTCTGACCAGATGGAACGTTTTGGCAAAGTACTTGCAGGAACCCATAAACTAAGCACCAAACGGGCAAAAGATCATTTACTCAAACGGCTTACAGATAATGAGAATACCTTATACGAAGCACGCAAGCTCCTCACTAATTCCATCAAAAAAAAATACCAGATTACGCCAGCGGGCGAATGGTTAATAGATAACTTCTACCTAATAGAAGAACATATCCGGAATGCTAAACTGCATTTCCCGAAAGATTATAGCGAAGGGCTACCACACTTATTAAATGGTACATCAGCAGGACTTACACGGGTATATGACATTGTTCTAAGGATAATTTCGCATAGCGACGGAAGAATAGATATAGAGAGCCTGAGCAGTTTTATAAAAGCTTACCAAACTGTTACAACTTTAAAATTAGGTGAATTGTGGGCCATACCTATTATGCTTCGCTTGGCACTGATTGAAAACTTACGGCGTGTGTCAGCCCGGATTGCCCTTGACAGGGTGGATGGAAATTTAGCAGATTATTGGGCGAAAAAAATGATCGAAACTTCAGAGAAAGACCCTAAAAATCTGATACTCGTAATTGCAGACATGGCGCGCTCCAATCCTCCAATGGTGAGTGCCTTTGTATCTGAATTAATACGTCAACTGCGAGGAAAAGGACCTGATTTGGCATTATCGCTCAACTGGATAGAACAGCAATTATCAGAAAGTGGTTTAACAAGCGCTGAGTTGGTAAATGCGGAAATTCAGAAGCAGGCCGCCGACCAGGTTTCCATGAGCAACAGTATAGGCAGCCTACGTTTGCTCGACGCAAAAGATTGGCGTGAGTTTGTAGAAGAACACAGCATTGTTGAACAGACGCTCCGTGAAGATAATGACGGCATTTATGGATTAATGGATTTTTCGACACGCGACAGATATCGTCACGTAGTAGAATATATTGCAAAAAAAAGCAAGATAACCGAGCATGAAGTGGCTTTTATAGCTATCCGCTTAATGCGTGAAAATTCACTCGCGAACAATAACGATACCCGTACATCGCATGTGGGGTACTACCTGATTGGAGATGGTGTAAAACAAACCAAAAAATTGGCTAAAATGCACATCTCGGGTTTCCAACAGATACGGGATGCACTGAAAAAATACACTTTCCAAATGTATTTGCTTACCATTTTCTTAATTACATTCTTAATAGGTGCTGGTCTTTTGCTGAGAGCGTATTGGGATATCAAAAATCCGTGGCTTCTTTCGTTAATTGCATTTCTTTCTCTTCTATGCACAAGCCAGCTTGCAATCTCCGTTGTTAACTTCTTTTCTACTATATGGTTTAAGCCCAATTTACTTCCAAGGATGGACTTCGCCCATGCCATTCCCCCGGAATCTCGCACGTTGGTGGTAGTTCCCTCCATGTTGACCGGTACTGAAGAGATAGAGAACTTAGTGGAAGCGTTGGAAGTTCGTTTCCTGGCCAACCGGAATGATAATTTACATTTTGGACTATTGACTGATTTTACCGATGCTTCCCAGGAAACACTTCCTGAAGACCAATCACTGGTTGATTTAGCCAAACAAAAAATAGAAGAACTAAATAAAAAATACAAGAGGGATAAAAACGATTTATTTTATCTTTTTCATCGCCCGAGACGTTGGAATGCAAAGGAAGGCGCATGGATGGGTTACGAAAGAAAACGCGGTAAACTATCAGAATTAAATTCCTTATTGCGGGGAAGTTCACAAGATCGATTTTCCCTTGTCATAGGCGACCAGTCTATTTTTCCTGTTATAAGATATATTATTACGCTGGATGAGGATACGCAATTGCCTTTAGGGTCTGCCTGGAAGTTAATTGGAACAATGGCGCATCCCCTGAATCATGCATGGTATGATGAAACGAAAAAACGGGTAACAAAAGGATATGGCATTCTTCAACCGCGGGTAACGGTAAGTTTACCCGACATAACAGGTTCTTTATATGCCCGCATGCATGGAAATGAGCCGGGCATTGACCCTTACACCCGTGCGTCTTCAGATGTCTACCAAGATTTATTTGCTGAAGGCTCCTTTATAGGCAAAGGAATTTATGATGTAGACATTTTTATAAAAGTATTGGATGGAAGATTCCGTGAAAACAGCATTTTAAGTCATGATTTACTGGAAGGCTGTTATGTCCGCTCAGGGCTTCTAAGTGATGTGCAATTATTCGAGAAGTATCCAACCACCTATATTGCCGACATAAAAAGGCGCTTGCGTTGGATTCGTGGCGATTGGCAGATCCTTGCCTGGTTGCTGCCTTTTGTTCCAGCCCCTGGAAAGCATTGGACCAAAAATCCTGTCTCCGGATTATCACGCTGGAAAATATTCGATAACATCCGGAGAAGTCTCTTTCCCCTGGCGCTTACAACCCTATTACTATTAGGATGGATTATACTGCCTTCTTCCTTATTTTGGACAATTGCCGTTTCGGGAATTATTGTTGTGCCTATTCTTATTACTTCTGCGTGGGATACGCTCCATAAACCTAAAGATGTCATTTTAACGCATCACATAAAAAATACAATTAACGGCATTGCAGATGTTTTTGTAAAAAACTTATTTACACTTATCTGTCTTCCGCATGAGGCTTTTTCTACTTTAAGGGCCATAATCCGCGCGTTATGGAAGATGCTTATCACACGAAAAAAACTGTTGGAATGGAACTCATTCGCCCATGAACAAAGGATAAAAAAAACAAGCATACTCAACTCCTATTCTTTCATGTGGGTAGAGCCATTTATCAGCTTAGCTGTATTTATCTGTTTAGTAATTTATTCTCCCACCAAGCTAATGATAGCGGAACCTATCCTGATACTTTGGCTCGTGGCGCCTTTTATCACCTGGTGGACAAGTAAACCAATTGCAAAACAGGTATCCGTACTTACTCATGAGCAGAATATTTTCCTGCGGAAGTTAGCAAGAAAAACATGGGCATTCTTTGAGCGTTTTGTTGAGAAGCAAGATAATTGGCTGCCTCCTGATAATTACCAGGAACAGCCGGTCATACTATTAGCACATCGAACATCTCCTACCAATATTGGGTTGTCATTACTCTCCAGTTTATCGGCCTGCGAATTTGGCTACATAACTACGGGGCAACTTATTGAGCGAATAGCAAAGACAATAGGTACCATGGAAAATATGGAACGCTACAAAGGACATTTTTATAACTGGTATGATACAGAATCATTGACCCCCTTAACGCCAAAATATATTTCAACTGTAGATAGTGGAAACCTTGCCGGGCATTTACTTATATTAAGACAAGGATTGCTTGCTATACCCCATAAAAAAATATTAGGACTTAAATTATTTGAGGGCATCAGGGATACGTTACGTGTGCTTATGGATACCTTGGAAGAAAAAGACAGCAAATTGCTACAACAATTTAAAATTGATTTAGAAGCAGCATGTAATTCTGATATTGTTACACGTTATGAAGTGAGCTTTTACATAGGAACACTGACAAAAAATTTTACTTCCATTATTGAAAAACTGGATACGAATCCGGAAAGTGAAACCTATTGGTGGAAACAGGCGCTTGACAACCAATTGCTGCGGATAAATGAAGATTTTAAAATCTATGAACCTTGGTTTTTATTGAGCTCTGCCCCACCTAAGTTTATAGATTTTCTTTCTATCAATACAAATTCAACACCCGAGGAATTATTAAAAACAGCCCTGGAATTACAAGCTGAGACAAATCGTTATCTAACTGAAACCAATACACCCGATGAAAATGAGTGGCTTCAATTATTTAAAACTTCTTTAACCAATTCCATTAACCAGGTAAGCGAACAGATTGCCACCATTGAAAACCTGGCTGAACGGTGCAATCAACTGGCAGATATGGAATGGGATTTCTTGTTTAACAAATCACAAAATCTACTCACCATTGGTTACAATGTGCTGGAACACCGACTTGATTCTGGCTTTTATGATTTGCTGGCATCGGAAGCCAGGTTATGTGTCTTCATTTGCATTGCCCAGGGAAAACTGCCTGAAGAGAGCTGGTTTGCACTGGGGCGTTTATTAACTAACGTAAATGGAGCTCCTATTCTTCTTTCCTGGAGTGGCTCTATGTTCGAATACCTTATGCCGCTTTTAGTAATGCCTACTTATGAAAATACATTACTTGACGAAACTTGTAAAGCCGCGGTAAAATGGCAAATTGAATACGGGAAGAAGACAGGAGAGGTTTGGGGCATTTCAGAATCGGGATATAATATGCTGAATGCTAATTCAAATTACCAATATCGTGCATTTGGCGCTCCGGGTTTAGGATTGAAGCGTGGGTTGGAAGAAGACTCCGTTATTGCTCCTTATGCATCTGCCATTGCACTTATGGTAGCCCCTGAAAAGGCCTGTGAAAACCTGGAGCTTCTATATAAAAAAGGATATGAAGGACGATACGGGTTTTATGAAGCCATAGACTTTACAGCGTCCCGTTTACCAACCGGTCAATCAAGCGCTATTATTTATTCATTCATGGCCCATCACCAGGGAATGAGTCTACTGTCATTGGCTTATCTGCTCCTTGACAAACCTATGCAAAAACTATTCGAATCGGAACCACAATTTAAGGCAACACTTTTATTACTGCAGGAACGAATTCCGAAAGCCACAACATTCTTTGCGCATACTACCGATATGAGCGATATTTCCTACACATCTGTTGGCACGGAAACAAGAACAATCACCACACCTAATACTCCTACACCCGAAGTGCAACTGCTCTCTAATGGAAGATACCATGTAATGGTGACAAATGCAGGTGGAAGCTATAGCCGCTGGAGAAATCTTGCTGTTACACGTTGGCGTGAAGACAGCACATGCGATAATTGGGGCGCTTTCTGTTATATACGCGATTTATCCACTAATTCCATAAGCGGAAAGAAGAGAATGTACTGGTCGAATACCTACCAACCAACATTGAAAAAGGGTGAGAAGTATGAAGCTGTGTTTTCACAAGGCCGCGCAGACTTTCATACTATCCATAACGAGATAGAAACAATCACTGAAATTGTTGTATCGCCCGAAGATGATATAGAAATGAGAAGGGTACTCATAACTAATCTTTCGGGTGTTCGAAAAACTATTGAAGTTACAAGTTACGCAGAAGTAGTTCTTGCACCTCCCGATTCAGATTTAATGCAGCAGGCATTCAACAGTCTTTTTGTGCAAACGGAAATCCTCCCGGAACAACATGCCATCCTTTGCACCCGCAGACCACGTTCTGGCGATGAGCAATCGCCCTGGATGTTCCATTTAATGACCTTGCAGGGAAAAGACCCGGTGGAAATATCTTACGAAACAGACCGAATGGAATTTATTGGCAGGGGGAATACAACTGCGAATCCGAAAGCGATGAAAATTCCAGGTAAGCTTTCAGGAAATCAAGGCTCAGTTTTAGACCCCATTGTTGCTATACGATATAAAATAATTCTGGAACCCTATGAAACAGCGACGATAGACATGGTAATAGGTGTCGCTGAAACAAAAGAAGTATGCAAGAGCCTAGTAGATAAATATCAGGACAGACACCATAAAGATCGTGTTTTTGAGCTTACCTGGACACATAGCCAGGTAGTGCTAAGGCAAATAAATGCAACAGAAGCCGATGCACAATTGTATGGTCGCCTTGCCAGTTCAATTATATTTACCAATCCGTCGTTTCGTGCAGATGCTTCCATTCTCATTAATAACCGCAGAGGGCAGTCCGGTTTATGGGGATATTCCATTTCGGGAGATTTACCCATAGTCCTTTTGAAAGTGGAAGACCAAGCCAATATACAGTTGGTCAAACAACTTATACAAGCTCACTCCTACTGGCGTTTAAAAGGGCTTGCTGTTGATTTGGTGATTTGGAATGAAGAACATAGTGTATACAGGCAAGATTTTCAAAATGAGATTCAGGCATTGATTCCGGTTGAATTAAGAGACCATCCGGGAGGGATTTTTGTGAGAGCATCGGATCAGATATCCAATGAAGACAGAATATTATTTCAAACAGTAGCCCGTGTTAATATTTCGGATAGCGCCGGAACATTAGCTGACCATATTAAACGTAAACCACTTACAAAGGTGGTGATTCCATATATTACTCCTTCAGTTGTCAGTCATCCTCCAGTAGTTAATAACCTACATTCCAAAGCGACAATATTTTTCAATGGATTAGGAGGTTTCAGCTCTGATGGCAGCGAGTATATCGTTACGATGGATAGAAAAAACAGAACTCCTGCACCCTGGGTGAATGTAATTGCAAATCCATATTTCGGAACTGTGATTTCAGAAAGTGGAGGGGCCTATACCTGGACTGAAAATGCACATGAGTTAAGGCTTACCCCATGGAATAATGACCCTGTAAGTGATTCAGGCGGAGAAGCATTTTATCTGCGGGATGAAGAGACGGGACATTTCTGGTCAACTACGCTTCTCCCGGCTGGGAGCGAATCACCCTATATTACGCGGCATGGCTTTGGCTATAGCGTTTTTGAACATACCGAAGATGGGATATACTCGGAAATGACAGTACATGTAGATATTGAAGCAACTATTAAATTCATCGTATTAAAAATACGCAATCAATCCGGCAGATCACGGAAATTATCGGCAACAGGTTATATAGAATGGGTTCTTGGCACTAACAGGATGAAAACAGCTATGCATATTCATACGGAAATAGACCCGGACAGTGGAGCACTTTTTGCCAGAAATCCTTACGATATTGAAGTTTCCGGTAGGGTTGCATTTTTTGATGTAGACTATGCTAAAAAGACATTTACTGCTGATCGTTCTGAATTTATAGGCCGTAACGGCAACTTGAGAAACCCCAACGCTATGTCACGAATAAAACTTTCCGGAAGGATTGGGCTCGCGTTAGACCCCTGTGCTGCCATTCAGGTTCCGTTTGACCTGTCAGATGGTGAAGAAAACGAAATCATTTTCAGACTTGGTTCAGGAAAAAACTCTAATGATGCAAGCAGCCTGGTTCGGCGATTCCGGGGAAGCATGGTAGCAAATGATTCATTGGAAAAGGTAAAAGAATATTGGAAACATGCAGTTGGGGCTTTGCAGGTAGAAACTCCGGATGCGGCAATAAATATTATTACCAACGGATGGCTTACTTATCAAACAATTTCCTCTCGCCTATGGGGACGGAGCGGATATTACCAATCTGGGGGCGCTTTTGGTTTCAGAGACCAGTTGCAAGATGTACTATCCCTTCTACATACATTACCTCATCTCGCCCGCGAACAAATTTTACTCTCCGCATCACGACAATTTAAAGAAGGGGATGTGCAGCATTGGTGGCATCCGCCAATAGGGCAAGGTGTAAGAACACGATGTTCTGACGATTATCTTTGGCTGCCTCTTGCAACTGCTCTTTATTCGCTAACAACTGGAGATTCTGGTATATTGGATGAGTCAGTTTATTTTCTGGATGGAAGACAATTGAATCTGGGAGAAGAATCCTATTATGATACTCCTACCCGATCCCGTAAATCTGCCACACTTTATGAGCATTGTGTACAAGCTATCAACCACGGGTTTACGTATGGCGAACATGGACTGCCTTTAATGGGTACCGGAGATTGGAATGATGGATATGATAAGGTAGGCAATAACGGTAAAGGAGAAAGCGTGTGGATGGCCTTCTTTCTGTATGATATACTTGTTCGGTTTGAAGGAATTGCAATGTTACATAAAGACTCAGCTTTTGCTGATACATGCAGAAAAAAAGCTCAGCAATTAAAAGAAAATATCGATAAAAATGCATGGGATGGACAATGGTACAAACGTGCCTGGTTTGACAATGGAACACCATTGGGGTCTTTCAGTAATGAAGAATGTAAAATTGACTCCATTTCTCAAAGTTGGTCTGTTCTGTCAGGAGCAGGCAATGCAGATCGCGCGAAATTAGCTATGGAAGCAGCATACAAAAACCTAGTACAAAAGGATGCCCAGATAATTCAACTATTGGAGCCGCCATTTGATAAATCTCCATTAAACCCTGGGTACATAAAAGGATATGTGCCTGGCGTAAGAGAGAACGGTGGACAATATACCCATGCTGCCGTATGGATGATAATGGCATTTGCCAAATTAGGTGATAATAACCGTGTTTGGGAATTATTAAACTTGATAAATCCGATTAATCATGGTAAAACCCCGGAAGCAATTGCAACCTACAAAGTTGAGCCTTATGTTTTGGCTGCCGATGTATATGCTCGTGCACCCCATGCCGGGCGTGGCGGATGGACTTGGTATACGGGCTCTGCCGGCTGGATGTATCAGCTCATAACACAATCTTTTCTTGGCCTTCAACAGGAGGGAAGCAAATTAAAATTTGCGCCTTGCGTTCCTAAAGAATGGGAATCATTTAAAATACATTACCGTTATTGGAAAACGATCTACCATATTGCGTTTACTCAAAAACAGTCATCAGCAGTCAGTGATCAGGTATTAAAGGAAATAAGTATTACAGTTGATGGAATTGAACAAGCAGATAAAACTATTACGCTTGTGGATGATGGTGTGGAGCATATGGTTGAAATCCAATTCTAATAATTCGAACTAATTAAAAACAATAGACTATCATTTTAAAAGTAGTCGCCTCAAAATCTTTATTTTAAAGAGAGCCCACAAGAGGTTCGAAATTCCTTTTTTAGTTTATTATCTGCTAAAACAAAATTTTATAATTTTTCTTTATGGTTGTGCTGAAAAGAAAGATTAATATATTTGTTTTCATTCCAACAGTAATTCAATGGCAATTACTTTTATACTTGTTGTTCTATTAATAGGTCTTATTGTATTGCCACTTGTATCTATTGCAGGTACTCAGCGAAATTCCATAAAAATGGATGAGCTCGAAAAGGAATTGAAGCAATTAAAGACTCAATTAGCTAATTACCAATCCGAAAAAAGTAAGGATTCCGCAAAAGAAGAAATCAAAAAAGAAATATTCTCTACACCTGAACTGAAGACGGAAGATATTCCGGTGGCAAAAGAAACTGTCATTAAAGAGGCTATTGCTATTGACAGTATACCAAAATTCGAGTCGTCTGGTAAAAAAATAGCCCCTGTTAAGTCCGATTTTTATGATAAAATAACGGAACAAATCCGTTCTATGACAAGCTCGGAATGGGAGACATTGATAGGAGGAAAAATTCTTAACCGCATCGGAGCGCTTGCAGTTATTATTGGTGTAGGGTTCTTTTTAAAATATGCTTTTGATAATAACTGGATAACAGAAACAATGAGAGTGCTGATAGGTTTAGCAATTGGATTTCTATTGTTATTCGGCGGACATTATTATCACAAAAAAGGATTCCTTATTTTCTCAAGAGGATTAATAGGCGCGGGTATAGCCATACTCTATTTGTCAGTTTATGCATCGTTTAACTATTATCATCTTGTTTCGCAAATTGTAGCATTCGCTATGATGATAGTGGTGACAATAATTTCTTTCTGGCAGGCTATTAAATATAACTCTCTTATTATTTCCTTATTCGGCTGGTTAGGAGCCACTCTCACCCCTTTTCTTTTGAGTACAGGTACTGCAAGCGAATCGGGATTATTATCGTATGTTGCTTTCCTGGATGTAGGTCTGCTATACATTGCAATGAAAAAGGAAAGATGGTTAATCCTCGAACCACTCTCATTACTTTCAACCATTCTTATTTACTCATCATGGAACTGGTCTTATTTTCTGCCGGATATGTGCCTCGAAACATCCTTATTTTTGTTCCTGCTCTGGGCTATCTTTTTAGCTTCTGAAATTATAAAAATATCTTCTTTAAAAAGAAAAATTACGCTGGTTGATCAAGGTATTTCGCTGACCAACGGAGGTTTTTTTTACCTATCGCTTTATTGGGCCGTAAATCCCTCACACCATCAACTGATGGGCGTACTAACCATTGTAGTTGCCGCAGCTTATTTGGGCATTTATTTTTTAACCCGAAAAAAAAGGCAAGGTGAAGAATACTTGCTAACCCGCTATCTTTTTTCTACCCTTTTATTGTCGGTTTGCGCTTCATTTATCCAGTTTAAGAATTTTGAAATTACCATTGCACTCTCTATAGAATCTTTTCTGCTGACTTGGATAGCAAGAAAAGATAAGAACATTCTACTCAACCTAGCATCGATAGCTATATTGATACTTTCTATTTTTAATTTTCTTTTTATACCTACCGCATTTAATATAGATGCTAAAGAATTTTGTTTGTTATTTAATATGCGCTCTGCCGCATTGATATCCGTATTATTGTCGGCTTTCGGGTCGGGTACCTCAATCCGCATAAATGATTTTAAATTTTCCAATATTATTAAGCCCGCTCTTACTTATACATGGATTGCAGTTCTATTTACGCTAATTACGGTAGAAACAAGTGATCTATTTGATTGTTTGTGGACTAATTCAATTGGCAGCATACAAACTTTTTATAAAGACAACTATATATGGGTTCTTGTGTTAGAGTGGATCATCCTTTCTTTACTCTTGTTTTATTATTCATTTAAACGGCAATTTATTCCTCACTTATATAGTAGCTTTATTATAACGGCGCTTATTTTATTTTTCTCTGTGATAAATGGATTCTTGAAATTCAGTCCTTTGTCTATGTTCTTACCCTTGATAAATATACGATCAATCGCCTTATTAATTGTGTGCACATTACTATGGTTAATGTTAGCTACTATCCGAAGAGAGAATTACAACTTCCGAAAAACATTTGAAAAAATAGCCGGTATTTCCATCGCCCTGCTTTTATTTATTTTGCTGACATCCGATACCCGAGATATATTTGGAAAGAAAATTGATTCGTTTTCGGAAAAAGATAGTACCCAGCTTTTGACCAGCACTGTTTATTTAATGCAACTTTGCCTGTCAGGAATATGGCTGTTATATTCCATTACCCTTATGATAGCCGGAATCTACAAGCGCAATTTTGGCATAAGAATTATATCTATTGTTTTATTCGGAATAACCATATTGAAGATTTTCTTTTACGACTTATCCAATTTAGATACTCTTCATCGCATATTTTCGTTTATCGGCTTAGGCTTCACTTTATTATCAGTCTCGTATCTATATCACAAGTATAAGCATCTTATTCTACCCGAAAAGCTAGCCGTTAAAAACCCGACATGAAATTTATTCGCGATACCAACATCACGAATAAGTTAATCATATAGTACTAAAGAGTTTACTCGGGTGATATAATACAAAATTCTTTCAGGGGGATTTATACTAAATAAAACCGGGAAAAACCTCCTTTTTTTCATTCGATAGCTGATTTACTTTTGTCATCGTATAACGTATACGATTGCAAATTTGAATTTACAGCGTATATTATCTATTATTACTTTATAGAATACAAAAATTAATATATAATTAATCATAACAATACCTTGTCGCTTTAGTCATTATTTATCTTTACCAAGTACTTATTAATAATAAGTTATAACAGTTATTATGGAAGCAAATAATACTGATACTCCTTCCTCGGCCTCCTCTTCAAGCAGAAACTCTGCACAATTGCCTTCTGCTTTGCAATCTCACAAAGGTGATGATTATGCAAAGAATAATTTGCTGCAGATTCCTTCCATAAATATGCCCAAAGGCGGAGGGGCATTAAAATCTATTGATGAAAAATTCCAAGTCAATTCGGCTAATGGAACCTCATCATTCAGTATCCCAGTTCCGATGTCCAAATCAAGAAGCGGCTTTGCTCCTTTGCTCTCACTAAATTATAATTCAGGAAGCGGTAATAGTCCGTTTGGGTTGGGCTGGAACATCAGTTTGCCTTCCATTAAGCGTCGCACCGATAAATTACTACCTACTTATAGGGACGCTACAGATAGCGACATCTTCCAGATTGCAGGCGCTGAAGACATGGTGTTAAAATTAATAGAAGATGCTAAGGGGCAATGGCAACCGGATAATTTAACAGTAGGTAATTACAGCATAAAAAGATATGTACCCAGAATTGAAGGCAGCTTTACATTAATTGAGCAGGTTACTTCAACGACAGGAATGTATTGGAAGACTACGTCAAAAGACAATACTGTTATTTTTTATGGCCTTACCCAAGCCGCAAGAATAACAGACCCGGCGAATCCTCTACATATTTTTGAATGGCTACCCGAAATTTCATATGACGATAAAGGAAACTCTTTTCAATATACCTATGCTCAGGAAAACCTTGCCAATGTGCCATCATTGCTACATGAAGGTAACAGGCTAAATGGAAACCAGGGTATTGCCAACACCTACCTGAAAAAAGTATTCTATGGTAATACTACGCCCTATAATCCAACCCTTGCCGGAGGCATAGCAGATCCGTACATGCCTGTGATACCGGATGAATCCGGGTATTTATTTTCGTTAGTACTGGATTATGGAGATCATGCTATAGATACACCCACACCGGCACCTTCTACAACATGGGCTTGCAGGTTAGATCCTTTTTCCAATTACAAAGCAGGTTTTGAAATAAGAACATACAGGTTATGTCGCCGGTTTTTAATGTTCCACAATTTTACTGAATTAGATACCAATCCTGTTTTAGTTAAATCACTGGACTTAAATTATCAACACTATAATTTCCAACAAGTAACTGACCCATACACGCTCAATTTTGTAGAAGCTGATTTTATTCTTTCTATTACAGCAAGCGGCTGGAGAGGAACTGCCGGAAGCGGATATCAAAAATCCAGCTATCCTCCTGTTAACTTCACTTACCAAATGCCGGTATGGAATTCTATAGTAGAAACGGTGAGCGCTGAAAACAGAATAAATATTCCGGAAGGATTAACCTCTGCCTATCAGTTTACTGATTTATATAATGAAGGTATTTCCGGAATTTTAAGTGAACAGTCTGAAGGTTGGTATTACAACAGTAATTTGGGTGATGGTGTTTTTACTCCGGCAAGCATGGTAGCCCCCAAGCCCTCTTTTACAGGATTGAGAAATGGAAGCCTGCAGTTGCAAAGTTTAACGGGTGATGGACGAAAATTTATCGTCTCTACCAATGCACCCAACCAAGGATATTTTGAATTGACCGACCAGCAGGAGTGGCTTCCTTTCATGGCTTTTGAGCAATACCCTGCTATTGATATAAAGGACCCGAATATTAAATTCATTGACTTGAATGGAGATGGAATGCCCGATATTGTTTTGTCGGAAGAACAGGTTTTCACCTGGTATCCTGCCGCAGGAACAGTCGGGTACGATTCGCCTGAATTAACACCCAAATCATTTGATGAAGAAAAAGGTCCTGCCATCGTATTTGCCGATCCTGTTCAAAGTATTTTCCTGGCTGATATGACAGGCGATGGATTAACAGATATTGTACGGATACGCAACGGAGAAATATCATATTGGCCAAATCTTGGATATGGAATATTCGGAGCTAAAGTGAATATGTTGAATGCTCCTTTATTTGATACCATTGATGCCTTCAACCCTGAATATATCCACCTTTCTGATATTAATGGTACCGGCGCTAATGACATTCTTTATTTAGGAAAGAACAAACTCAGGGCATGGCTTAATATGAGTGGCAATGCATGGGGGCCACCTTTTGAAGCTCCGGCTTTTCCTGATATCGCATCACCCAACCAATTATCGGTCGCCGATTTCCTGGGCAACGGAACAGCCTGTATCATTTGGTCGTCACCTTTGGCAAACAATGCCGACAACCCACTGAAATATATCGACCTGATGGGAGGCTACAAACCTTACCTGATGAATGGATATACAAATGGCATGGGAAAACAAGTTACTATCAATTACAAGTCATCAACTTATTTTTACCTGCAAGATAAACAGGCAGGAACACCCTGGATTACTAAGTTATGTTTCCCGGTACAATGTGTAGAGAGCATTATAGTGGACGATTCCGTATCTCAAACACAATATTCCAGCAGCTACACCTATCATCATGGATATTACGACCATAGTGAAAAAGAATACAGGGGCTTTGGAAGAGTAGAGCAAACCGACACGGATATTTTCAATACAGATGCAATAGCTGACCAGGCTCCTATACATACCAAAACCTGGTTCCATACGGGAGTTTATTTTGGAATGAACAATATATTGCATCAGCTTGCGAAAGAGTATTTTCAAAATACATCATTTGTAGAATATACGCTGCCTGAACCACTACTGCCCGCAAATTTAACAGCAGATGAAGCCCGCGAAGCAGTAAGAGCTTGCAAGGGAATGATACTGCGCCGGGAAGTATATGCGCTTGATGGAAATATTAATCCAGGGCTGGTGAATTATCCTTATTCGGTGGCTGAGCACAACAACAATATTACCATGTTGCAGCCCCAGGGGTCTAACATGTATGCTGTTTTTTTGTCGACGGAAAGCGAGAACATTACATACAATTATGAACGCAACCCGGCTGACCCACGCATTACTCATGCACTAAATACGGCATTTGATGAATATGGAAATGTTATTGATTCTTATGGGGTGGTTTACCCGCGTCAGTCAGTAAACCCTGCAAAACCGGGAGGAATTTCATTACCGGGCAACCAGCCCTTGCCCTCAGCCGTAATACTTGAACAGCAAAAAACGTATATCGTTTATTCCCATAATGCTTATACGGGCAAAATTATAAATACATTAACCTACCGCCTTCCGGTGGCATGTGAAAATATTTCATACCAGTTAACAGGAATAAGCCCCGCAGAAAACTATTTCAGCATTAGCGACTTCACAAATCCTTCCGCCACACCTACCCTATCAAAACTAAAGCATCAGCGTACATTATTTCTGAAGGATGATCTCGTTACACCACTGCCATTATATACGATGGATATGCTGGGGTTAGCATATCAGCAATACCACCTTGCTTTCAACGCAACAGTAACAGCTCTCTCTACAAAAGCAAGCACTAGCAACATGCAGGATGCAAAGTATCTTGAATCGGATACTTATAAAGGAACCCTATTCCCTTCAACAGATAATACGGGCGAATGGTGGATAATGTCAGGAACCATAATATATGATGCTCTGCACTTCTATCTTCCAACACAATTTCTTGATGCTTATGGCTATGCTACTTCCGTTGTGTATGATAATTATTCATTGCTCATGAAATCGGTTATTGATGCCGTTAATAATACTACTTCAGCAGTTTACGACTATAGGGTACTCGCCCCTTCATCTATTACCGACCCGAACGATAACGTTACCTATTACAATTACGATATCCTGTGTCTTTTAGTAGCCGTTGCTATGTATGGTAAAGGAGAAGGAGATATGTTTGCAGCCGGATTTACCAGCGAACTTACACCTGCACAGATATCAGCATTTTTCAGCAATCCATACACAAGCGGACTGGCAGATTCATTGCTACAAGGCGCTACCACCCGGTACATATATGACTTTGTTTCAGGTGGGCCTTTCAGCAGCGGAGTAATTGCACGACAAATCCATGCCAATCAACAACCCGACCCAAGGGTAGATATTGCATCCATTCCCTATCAATACCTCTTTGAATATACGGATGGCTTAGGCCGAACAGCTATGAAAAAAATTCCGGCTGATGTTACAACAGGTGCGCCCGGCAGTGGCAGTTGCACCGGAACTTTATCTCCGCAGCACCAGTGGATAGGTAATGGTAAAATGATTTACAATAACAAAGGTAAGCCGGTAATGCAATACGAACCTTATTTCAGCACCACACCGGCCTATGAAAAAGCTCCGATAAATGGTGTAAGCTCTATCATTCATTATGACCCCACCGGAAGAGTCATACGAACCGATTTCCCGGATAGCAGTTATTCAAAAACAGAATTTGATGCATGGGTGCAAATTATATACGACCAGGACGATACCGTTAATACCGTTGATAATGCCTGGTACCAGCAATATGCAAATTCTACAGATTCCTTGGATAATGATGCTGCAACCAAAGCTTTAGTAAATAAAGATACACCGAGTGCAGCCCACTTAGACCCGCTTGGGAGAAATTTTTATTCCGTTGCTTTTAATATTGTGAATGGAAGCAATGAATTTTATGCATCACAAACTATACTTGACCTTGAAAGTAATCCGCTTGCAGTTATTGATGCCATGGGCAATTCAGTAATGCAATATGAGTACGATTTACTAAACAGGCCCATTCATTCCATAAGCATGGAAGCGGGAGAGCGTTGGATTTTGCATGATATAATGAATAAACCCTTTGCACAGTGGGATATAAACGGGACCAATACTTTTAGCTATACCTATAGTTATGATTTTCTGCATCGCCTGCTTCAATCCAACGTAAAAATTAATGGCATATCCTATTTAACCGCATACAATATATATGGGGAAAATATATCCATCAATGGGGCTTCCGATGTCGCTAATAATCTAAGGGGAAAACTTTACCGCCAATTCGATCAATCAGGATTAGTTACCCATTACCTCTATGATTTTAAAGGAAACCTGGTACAAAGCAGCCGGATATTTGCAACTGCATTTAATAATACCAACACGCTGCTTCCGGCAGTTTTATGGACAGGAGACCCAAGTGATTTGAATCTACTCATAAAAAATGAAGAATATGTTAGCCTTGTTTCCTACGACGCTACAAACAGGCCCATACTACATACCCGGCCCTTTATCCCTGCTTCACTAGGGAGCATTATACCTCTTCCATATACACAAATAGCTATAAATAACGCAGATGTTTTTGTTCCCGGATACGGGGAATCAGGAGCCTTGAATACAGTTAATATTTATAATGGCGGAGGTACAAAGGCCACCCCATATGTAACAAGAATATGCCATAACGAAAAGGTGCAACGTCTCTGCATTCAATACGGTAACAATACGGTAACGAGACATAGTTATGACCCCGATACGTTCCGCCTCACACGCCTGTTGACCACGGTAAACAGCGGCACCATTATCTTGCAAGACATGAATTACTATTATGACCCTGTGGGAAATATTACCTATCTGGTTGATAAGGCGCAGCCGCCAATTCATTATA
>JABDCH010000014.1 GCA_013288205.1 Bacteroidota bacterium
CCATCGCCATTATTATCCACCTCATCCCAGGCCATCCTGCCTCCCAATACAAAGGCACGATTAAGGTTAAGCTCAATACCCCAAATGACGCCAAATACATTGTGACGTATGTTATCATTTTGAAATTGCTGTTGCGTGGTCTCCGTAGTAACACCGTTTGTAAATGTATAGGTACGCGATAGCAGGTAGGAGTATTCGGGCCCTCCCAAGAGGTAAATGCTGGGCAGAATTTTTAGCTGCAGCATAATAGGTATATCCAGGTAATTCAACTGGTTGATGAATGAATAATTATCCGGGTCGCCGCTACCTGCCCCGGTAACTGAGACTCCTGTATTTCCTTTCACCGTAGTGGTTATAGTGGAGTTGGTAGACTCCTGCGGGCCCATTGCCCCCGAGCCTGCATACCCTTTTGAAGAATAAAGAATTTCCGGTTGAATGCCGAGCCAGGTGTTCAACGGTATAGATAGAAATCCTCCGAATACCATCCCAATTCTGGGGTTTGCAACAAAGTCCTCCCCTTGTGCATCATACACATTGGAGTTGTTTAGCCCGGCTTTAACTCCAAATTGCAAGGTAGTGCGTCCGTCGGGAATGTTATCGGACTGATATTGAGCTAAAGCAGCAAATGAAGTGAGTAAAGCGGGTAGGAGAGTTGCCAAAAGTTTTGATTTTTTCATGGCGTTTAATATTGATTATCTCTTGCCACCAATTTATAACCTGTTTATGCGAATGCTTCAAAATTTCGTTAAACCCTGCAAAACGGAGGTTGAACAATTTTATAAGCATCCTGAGGACATATCCGCTTAACATTCGTTGCATTTAGTGTGCACAACAGAGTTAACTTTAAGCTGCCTTGGCAGGATAAAAATCGTGTTTATCGAATTTTGGCTGAAAAGGACACCATAATATCTAACTTGGGGTAAAATCGCTATACTATGAAAGCATTAATGAAACTAATATGTATCGGAGCATGTTGCCTTACTATAAATGCAATAGGGCAGACGAGTGTTAGCCAAAGTATGAATGCCCGGCAAAGAGCCGATTATGTAAATCAGCATATTACAGGCCTTACGCCGGACCAGCAATCGAAAATAGCAACTATAGAAGAAGAGTACCTGGGCCAGGGTAAAAGAGTGAACGCAACGGCTACAGATTCATTGAGGCGTGCTACGGATAATAAGATAAGGGCAGTGCTTACTAATGAACAATATGAGCAATATCAAAACCTGACGATGTATCCGCATTAGAGGGATTACCACTTCTACAGCAATGACATAGTATTTGCTTATAGCGGTTCCTTGTTCTTGGTTCCTTCCGTTATTTGGTGTGTTTGTAAATCAATAACGATGGAATCTGCGGCATCTCCATAAGTTTTATCTAAGCAGTTAAATATTACAGCCAGTTTATTTTTGGTGGCCTTCACTTTTAAATATCCGAATGCTTTAATATAGGCTTTAAGCCCCTGTACATGTTGGAGTGCAGCCGGAACTTTCTGGTTGGGGCTGCTGTTTTTGGCAGCACTCAGTAAATTATAGCCTCCGCATCCTGCGATAATGTAGGGTATTGTTTTACCATTTACGGTCCGTTCAAAACGTTCGTATATATGGGCATGCCCGGTAAGAACTACATCGGGATATAAGCCTGCTTTCTCAAAGGCATCATCCAAATCTTTACACAAAGCCTGGGGTGTTTTGCTTCCGTCGAACACCGGGTGATGCACGGCAAGAATAACTGCTGTTTGATTGGCATTCCGGGCTGGACGAAGCCGTTTCAATTCGGATATAAGGAAATTTTTCTGGTCGTCAGTAATGTTGGGATATCGGCCATTTTCAGATGAGATTACACCTGCACCCTTATCTGAAACATTACTATAAAGCCCAATGATAGAAGCAAAAGGAGCTTCGAGCGTGAAATAAACCCCGGGCTGGTTCATGGTGCTTCTTATCAGTCCGCCTGCATTGGGCGAAGGGGCCGGTACTGCAGCGCAAAAATTATCGAGGAAGGCCTGGAGCGTAGTCATGGAAGGATCCCATATCATGCCGTCGTGGTTTCCGGGAATGGCAAAAATGGGTGCATTGTACGTACAGTAAGGTTCGTAAAACTGGGCATAGTAGCTGCTTGCCTGCCCGAATTCATATACCACATCACCTAAATGAAAGAAGAAAGCGGGACGCTCATTTTCGGCAGCATTCATAAGGTCATGAGCCATCATAGCAGCTACATCGTCTTCATCTTTCACGCGGTATTCTTTATCGGCTCCCGTATCTCCCACTGAATGGAAAACAAGCTGTCCCGATTTCGTAATACTGTCAACAGCATCTTGGCCTATAACATCGGACAGTTTCACAACCATGTTGGAACCTTGTCGTGGCGGAGGAATTGGTTGCAGCACTCCACTATTTACATAAGCATCATATTCATTAACATTGCCGGTATTAGTGGTTCCTTTTGCGAGGGGAACGTAAGCCGGTTCGGCGAATTGTCTTTTCCCTCCGAAAGGAGGTGCCGGAGGAGGTGGGGCTATGCGTTTAGAGGGAGTGGCTTTGGTCGATTTTGCCTTTTTAGCATGCTTTGGTTTTGAAGATTGTACTTTTTTTACGGACTTGGCTTTTTTCTTTGCAGCAGGTGCAGGTTTCTTCTTCCTTTTCATAACGAATAATTTTAAAATGATTCTATTACAAACTACGGAAATAACCTCGCTAAAAAAGGGATTTTTCTGTTAAGTTTTCTTTAAATTGCGGATAACATTACTTAGCACCACAAGATGATGTGAGAAAGGAAATGAGATTGCAACGTCCATATAGAGTGGATTCGCAACGATGATATGATTCCTAATTACTAAGAACTTATGCTTCTATCGCAGCAGTAGATTTCTCTTTGCGCTTGCGTTCGTTTTCATCTAAAACGATTTTACGCATACGTATACTCTTAGGAGTAACCTCTACATATTCGTCTTCCTGAATGTATTCAAGGGCTTCTTCGAGCGAGAAAACAATTTTAGGTGCAAGTGCAACAGCCGTATCACTGCCGCTGGCACGCATATTGGTAAGCTGTTTTGCTTTGCAAATATTTATAACCAGGTCATCAGGGCGTATATGTTCGCCAATAATTTGTCCGGCATACATTTCTTCTCCCGGTTCTACAAAAAACTTGCCTCTGTCTTGTAATTTATCAATAGAGTAAGCGGTACCTACGCCTCTTTCCATGGCAATCAGCACGCCTTCATTACGTCCGGGTATGTTGCCTTTGTAAGGTTGGTATTTATCAAAGCGGTGAGCAATGATGGCTTCGCCTGCGGTGGCAGTAAGCATTTGGTTACGCAAGCCAATAATTCCGCGAGATGGAATGTTGAATTCCAAATGTTGGTAATCGCCTTTCGGTTCCATTACCATCAGTTCGCCTTTATGTTGGGTAACAATATGGATAGCTTTGCTGGCTGCATCAATAGGACAGTCAACGGTTAGCACTTCATAAGGTTCGCATTTCACGCCTTCAATTTCTTTTACAATAACTTTAGGCTGACCTACTTGCAATTCGTATCCTTCGCGACGCATGGTCTCAATCAGGATAGATAAGTGCAATATACCACGTCCATACACGAGCAATGCATCAGGAGAACTGGTTTCTTCTACCTTTAATGCCAGGTTCTTTTCCGTTTCGCGGAACAAACGTTCCCTTACGTGGCGTGAGGTAACAAATTTGCCTTCCTTACCAAAAAATGGTGAGTTGTTAATGGTGAAAAGCATATTCATGGTTGGCTCATCCACATTAATAAGTGGAAGTCCTTCCGGGCTTTCAAAGTCGGCAATGGTATCGCCGATGTCAAATTTTTCAATACCGAATACGGCGCAAATATCACCCGCACGTACTTCATCAGTGCGCTTGCGACCCAGGCCTTCAAAGGTGTATAATTCTTTCACTCTCGCTTTGTCAATCTTTCCGTCGCGACGAACAATAGAAATGGGTTGACCTTCTTTTATAGCTCCTCTGAAAACTCTTCCAACAGCATTTTTACCGGTATAAGAAGAATAGTCGATAGAAGTAATTTGCATTTGAAGCGTTCCTTCGTGCATAGGAGCAGCCGGGAAATATTCAATGATCTTATCGAGCAGTGGGCTAATATCAGTAGTAGGAACTTTCCAATCCTCTGACATCCATCCGTTTTTGGATGAACCGTAAATAGTTGGGAAGCCTAATTGAGCTTCGGTAGCATCTAATTTGCAGAACAAATCAAATACGGCTTCGTTGGTTTCTTCAGGTGTACAGTTTGGCTTATCTACCTTGTTAACCACCACAATAGCTTTCAAACCTCTTTCTAGTGCCTTGGTAAGCACAAAACGCGTTTGAGGCATAGGGCCTTCAAAAGCATCAACCAACAATAACACGCCATCGGCCATGTTTAATACACGTTCCACTTCTCCTCCAAAATCCGAGTGACCAGGGGTATCTATGATGTTGATTTTAACGTCTTTATAGTTTACGGAAGCATTTTTGGAGAAAATGGTGATACCACGTTCACGTTCCAAGTCGTTGCTATCCATAATAAGGTCGCCTGATTCCTGGTTATCACGGAAAAGGCTGCATTGTTTTAATATCTTGTCTACTAGCGTTGTTTTACCGTGATCGACGTGGGCAATAATGGCGATGTTGCGAATTGATTTCATGTATGTTTTTTACAAAAGTTTGCAAAGGTACGATTAATTATGGTGCTTTTGTACGAATCGGGTTAAATTAAGGTTAATAATGAGCTAAAAAAAGATTTAACCAGCAATTTCTTAACCACAAAGTTCACAAAAGGTTACGCTAAGGCCACAAAGTATGATATTGTAATCTTTGCGGACTTGGCAAGGCTGTTTTCTTAGCGTTCTTTGTGGTTTATGTATTTATTGGATGCTTAACTTCCAATTCCTTTTTACATTTGTTGCCTAATAAACAACCATTATGTCGAACCAAGCATTTTACACCAGCCTCCAAACGGAATTGAAGAATATTGAAGAAGCCGGACTATATAAACGCGAACGTATTATTGTAAGTCCACAAGGTGCCGATATTAAAGTTAATACTGGCAAGGAAGTAATTAACTTTTGTGCCAATAATTATTTGGGTTTATCATCGCATCCTAAAGTGATTGCAGCCGCAAAAGATATTTTAGATACACACGGATATGGTATGTCATCGGTGCGCTTTATCTGCGGTACACAAGATATCCATAAAACACTGGAAGAAAAGATTTCCAAGTTTCTCGGTACGGAAGATACTATTCTGTATGCTGCCTGCTTTGATGCAAACGGCGGTGTATTTGAACCGCTGCTGGGCGAACAGGATGCCATTATCTCCGATGAATTGAACCACGCTTCTATTATTGATGGAGTTAGATTGTGCAAAGCAAAACGCTACCGCTACAAAAATTCCGATATGGAAGATCTGGAAGCGCAACTGAAAGCTGCTTCCGGAGACAGGTTCAAAATGATTGTAACCGATGGTGTTTTCTCGATGGATGGGTACATTGCCAAGTTGAATGAAATTGTAGTACTCGCTGAAAAATACAATGCCCTCGTAATGGTAGACGATAGCCACGCCGTGGGTTTTGTAGGGAAGACCGGACGTGGTAGCCACGAATACAACGGCGTAATGGGCAAAATAGATATTATCACCGGAACCCTCGGAAAAGCCTTAGGTGGTGCGATGGGAGGTTACACCAGCGGCAAAAAAGAAGTGATTGATATGCTTCGCCAACGGTCTAGGCCCTATTTATTTTCCAATTCACTTTCGCCTGTAATTACCGGGGCAAGTATTGCGGTGCTTGATTTACTTAGCAGCACTACCGAGTTGCGCGACAAGGTAATGGACAACGCACTCTACTTCCGTGAAGGAATGACTAAAGCGGGATTTGATATTAAGCCCGGTATACATCCTATTGTGCCAGTTATGTTATACGATGCCAAGCTCTCGCAAACCATGGCTAATAAATTACTGGAAGAAGGTATTTATGTAATAGGGTTCTTCTATCCTGTGGTTCCAAAAGATAAAGCACGTATACGGGTACAACTCTCGGCGGCACATAGCAAACCTCACTTAGATAAAGCTATTGCGGCCTTTACTAAAATTGGGAAAGAGTTGGGGGTAGTGAAATAATTTTGCCGATTTGATAATGAATTGCCATAAAGGAAAATTTGGTTCCGTAGGAACCTACTGTTTGTAGTAGAAAATCAAATATAGCATTTGAGCTCCGTAGGAGCGTCCTATAATGACAGGTCACTCCTAACGGAATTTATGTCGTGCTTTTGTTTGCTTTACTACAAACAGTTTGCTCCGATGGAGCATATCTATTTTTTCTTATTGCGAAAAAACAAGTGTGGAAAATATTCATAAAAAGAAACCAGTATAAGTATTGGAAATACTATCTTAATTATAGGCATACCAATATGGTAAGAAATATAATGATCAAAAATAAACGTGATTCCAATTAATATCATACAACTAATTCCAATAATTCGCACAAACCTAGACCATTGGGCATAGCGTGAGGAATGAAGCCAATTCTTATATTTATCATTTTCGCTATCGACCTGTATAAGATTCTTGAAAACTGAAATAGCGGTTTTATACTGTCGTAAAGCGTAACATGCCATCCCTTTAATAAGGCCTAAATTGTAATACCAGGTATTTTTAAGATCGCTGTGAGCAAGACGTAATCGTCCTATTTCCTTATTAATATAAATATTGGAATCGTTTACCACATCCACTACTTTAGCGTAATATCCTTTTTGATATAGTGCATCAACATATCTACCAACTAATTCAACATATTTTCTGAGGTCTTCCTTATCATTCAATTGCTTAATATTTTTGAAGTACAATGAATTTTTTTCATAAAAACTAATTGTAAAGTCAATACCATTTTGATAAGTTGCGTAATAGTTAGAGTATATATATTCGATTGTAGATGAAGTTATATCAGCCATATTATCATTCTTAAAAGATTAGATTTAATAAAGTCTTTACACCAGCGCCTTTCCTGTCATTTCCGCAGGTTGTGCGATACCCATTAATTTTAAAACCGTAGGTGCAATATCTGCCAGGCGGCCATCATCTACTTTTTTAATGTCTTTATCTATTACAATGCAAGGTACAGGGTTGGTAGTATGTGCCGTGTTCGGCGAACCATCGGCATTTATGGCATAGTCAGCATTGCCGTGGTCGGCAATAACGATGAATGAATATCCCTTTGGTAGTCCGGCTTCCACTACTTTTTGCAGGCAGGTATCTACTGTTTCAACTGCTTTTACTATGGCACTGTAAACGCCTGAATGCCCTACCATATCAGCATTTGCAAAGTTGAGGCATACAAAATCAACTTCTCCTTTTTGCAATTCTGCTACAATAGCATCGGTAATTCCTACTGCACTCATTTCGGGTTGTAGGTCATACGTGGCAACCTTCGGCGAAGGAATCATAATTCGTTTCTCTCCTGCAAATGCATCTTCTCTTCCACCGGAAAAGAAAAAAGTAACGTGTGGATATTTCTCCGTTTCAGCAATGCGTATTTGTGTTTTTCCATTCAGTGAAAGCACTTCGCCCAAGGTCATTTTCAAATCATCTTTGTGGTACAACACTTCTATCCCTTTGAATTTTTCATCGTAAGTAGTCATTGTAACATAATGCAGGGGAATGGTTTTCATTCCTTGTTCCGGCATGTTTTCCTGAGTAAGCACATGGGTTATTTCCCTGCATCTATCGGTACGGAAATTGAAACAAATCACCACATCGCCTTCTTTGATCCGTGGCAGAATATTTCCATTGGAATCAGTAATAGCAACGGGTTTTATAAATTCATCTGACACTTCTTCTTTATATGATTCTTCTATTGCTTTAACGGCATTATCGCTTTTCTTGCCAGTTCCATTCACCAATAAATCGTAAGCGAGTTTAACTCTTTCCCAGCGTTTATCGCGGTCCATAGCATAATAGCGACCAATAACAGAAGCAATTTTGGCCGTATCTTTAGAAATGTGTTCTTCTAATTGTTTAATGAATCCTGCTCCACTATGCGGATCGCAATCGCGCCCATCAGTAAATGCATGGATGAAAACATTTTTACAATTATTGGTGGCTGCAATATCACAAAGCGCCATTAGGTGCGAGATATGTGAATGCACGCCTCCATCGGACACTAATCCCATCAGGTGGACAGCCTTATTGTTTGTGTTGGCATAATTCAAAGCATCTAATAAGACTTTATTTTTTTGCAGAACACCTTCCCGAATATCTTTGCTGATACGTACCAAATCTTGGTATACAACTCGTCCTGCGCCAATGTTGATGTGCCCCACTTCCGAATTGCCCATTTGTCCGTCGGGTAATCCCACGTTTTCACCGGAAGTATATAATTTGGAGTGAGCATATTGTGTATACAAGCTATTTACAAACGGAGTGCGTGAATTAGCAATGGCATCTGATTTGGAGCCATCACCGATGCCCCATCCGTCTAATATAATAAGCGCTACTTTTTTAGTTGTTGACATTTGATTTGAATATAGGAAAGACAATTTGGAATATACTTCCTTCCGGTTTGTTATTTTTTATTTCAATAGTTCCATTATGTGCTTTTACAAAGTAATCGGTCAGGAATAATCCGAGCCCGGTACCTTTATATCCTTGGGTAGCATCGGAGCGGTAAAATTTTTGAAAAATCTTTGCCCGTTCATCATCTGCAATCCCCATACCTTCATCTTTAACTGATAAACGCACCGCATTATTTTCAGCAGCAAGAATTACCTCTACCGGCTTGGTTGCTGCTGAATATAAAAGTGCATTTTCTACCAGGTTGGTAACGATAGATTCCAATGCCCAAGGGTCAATACGCAGAAATATATTATCAGGGATATGTGTAATTATCTCTCGTTGAGGATAAGAACGTTTTATTTGTTCGATTACTTCTTTCAGTTTTCCGGATAGATTCAAATGTTCAGCATGTAGTGGTAGCTGCCTGTTATCAATACGTGCAGCCATTAATATTTTTTCAATCAGTTTATCAAGCCTGTCGGTATCGTCAATGGCATTGGCAAGAGCCTGTTGCTGCTGGTCATGGCTCAGGCTGCGCTTTTGCAAGGTTTCCAATTGCAAACGCATAGATGCCACGGGCGATTTGAACTCATGGGTAACCGAATGCAAAAAAGTTTTTTGTTTAGCTATCAACTCCGATTCTTTCTTAAACGCCCGTCGAACCATAATAACACCAAAAGCAAGGATACCCAGGAAAACAATGCCTTCGCCCGCCACCATATAATACTTGCCCATTAGTTCCTTTTGCAAAACATCCTGTGCTATTTGTTTAGCGGCCGGGCTTGCATTCGGCTCCAGCCATTGCATTTTCAAATTATGGATTTCGCGGCTTTGGTCAATCATCAGGTGAGCCCACGATAAAAACTGGGCTACCACATAAATAACCAATACGTAAAAAGTAAATAATGCCCCTGACCGCTGTTTATTTTTCGCCACAATAAAAGTATTGTAGTACAAAGGTAATGAAATGCCAGGCTTATTCTAAATAGCCTGTTTCCTTTAGAATTTCAAGCGCACGCTCTTTGTCGCTTTCTTGCACTTGTATTTTTGTTCCGCCCTGCACAGCAGCTATGGAAGGGTATGGAGAATTTCCCCCGGTAGCAACAAACGGAATTCCTTCTTCATCAAAGATGTCCTTTAATACAACCATTTCAACCGGGCCTACATGGTATGCAATTGTTATCCAATCGTTCATAGTGGTTAGTATTATTTATGTAGCACTAAAAGTGACATGGCACTATTTATCTGTTCTGTGTAAGAATTTATTGCTTTTGCTGCTTCTGCTATTTGTTGTTGTGCTTCCTGCCACCGGCGGCCTTCAATAGCTTCGCGGATGCCCGGTAATGTTTTTACACCATATCCTGTATAATATCCCGGAGCATAGATGGCATGCTTATACCATGGGCGCTTGGGCAATCCTTCCGGCAGCAATAATTTTTGCTCGCTTTGATAAAGCAGCATATTTAATTGCTCTACCGATGATGGAGCGGTATTATGATTGGAGGCTATGACACGATTATATACTTCTGCAGCTCCTTCAAATCCGATCATCGCATTTTGAAGTGGAGAAAAATCGATAAACGGCACACTATCTTTTGGTACGGGAGGTATATATGTTTTCGTCGGGTCCTGAGAATAGATATAGTAATTGTTATTCAACAATTCGTTTGTAACTTCGGTTGAGGTGCGCATTTCGTCCATTTTTTTCTGCAACTCTTTTACATAGTCGTTTACGGAAGTATACATATCCTTAAAGTTGAAAGGCAGGATATCCGCATTGGCAAGGCGCATGGTCATGCGGCCTGCTGTTTTAGCTAATGCCACTCCATAAGTAGAATGAGGATCTTTAAAGCGTTCATACATATCATACGAATCATAAATAGAATGATATCCTCCATCCGGGTCTTCTCCACCAAATCCGAGATTCATGGAAGCAATACCGAGGTGTTGCAAAAAGCTGGAGAAGTCAGAACCAGACCCCAGCGGCTCCGATTTTATATAAGGCTGGGAGAGCAGTTCTTTCTGTTCAGTTGCAGAAGAGGCATTGGTTATGTCGCTTGCTCTTCTTCGCTCCAATATGCTGATACCTGTTTCCGGATCGGTGACATCGCCGGCAACTTCATTTATCAGTGTTTGCAATGTTTGCGAACTTCCCGCATAAAAGAATCCCCGTCCGTTATCATCCGAATTGATGTAAGCCACCGCTTTTTTCTGCAATTCGACAGCATTTGTTTCAGCCCATTCTGTTGAGCCGAGCAGACCTTCTTCTTCTCCATCCCAGGAACAATACATAATGGTACGCTTGGGCCGTATGCCTCTTTTGGCTAATTCGCCCATAGCTTTGGCTTCTTCCAACATGGCGGCCTGTCCGCTTATGGGGTCATTAGCGCCATTTACCCAGGCATCCTGGTGATTGCCACGTAATACCCATTCATCAGGATCTTCGCTACCTTTCAGAACAGCAATTACATCATAAACAGGAACGATGTTCCAATTGAATTCAAGCTTTAAATGCACCTTCAAAGGTCCGGCACCAATATGGTAAGTAATAGGCAAAGCTCCTTTCCAGTTATCAGGAACAACAGGGCCTGCAAGGGCTTCCAGTAAAGGTTTAGCATCGTGCCATCCAATAGGCAGCACAGGGATTTTAAGCAAATTTTTTGCATCTTTTCTATCCAACCGTTTTGCATTTTTGGTATCTCCATAACCGGGCGTAAGTGGGTCGCCGGGATAAAGTGTTATGTCTTCTACAGAGCCACGTTGAACGCCATATTCACTTTTGAAAGAACCTTTTGGATAGGTATCTCCCTGGTAAAACCCATCATCTTTCGGGTCGGAATAAATAATGCAACCGAGGGCACCATGTTCTTGTGCTAGGCGAGGTTTTATGCCGCGCCATGAGCCACCGTAGCGTACAATCACTATTTTACCTTTTACACTGATGCCCATTTTATCAAGTTCTTCATAATCTTGTGGCAATCCCTGGTTTGCATATATCAAATCGGCTGTTACATCTCCATCGGCTGAGTAGCAATTATAGGTTGGTAGTTGTTCGCTTGTTTGTGATGAAGTATGGTCCTCTTTAAGTGAAGGCTCCTGCAATGCAGCTTTATATTTGATGGGTGAAACCGCTTCGAGTAAGCGCGTTTTGGGAGTAGGGAAGAGGGCGTAGAAAGTATCTATCCGTGCATCGAAGCCCCATTCGCGGTATTTTTGCAAAATGAATTCCACATTATTTTTATCGCCGACAGAACCTAAATGATGGGGGTGTGCCGATAATATCTTTACCATATTATCAATATCGGGGGCTTGTAACAGGCTGTCGTAGCCGGCTTCCCATTTTTTCTGAACAGCGGCATTTGCATCCGAAAATCCGGTATAATCTTTTCCTTCGTTGTTAGCAGAAAAGCTAAATAACACTGTAACAAGAAAAATAAGAAATACTTTTATAGTATATTTATTCATATTCGGTTTATATGAATGTTTTTTACAGAGTGACATTAAGCAGTTTGCCGGAGTCGATAAGCTTATGGACATGTTTTTCCAAAAGCGTTTTTTTTAGAATTTCCAGGTGGCCCACGTGGTGGCAGTCAGTGCCCAGAAAGCTTATCATATTATGGTCTATCAGCCATTCGGCCGCTTTTTTAACCGGGGCTCCATATTGGCCTGAAATAGAATTTATATTCATTTGCAATAAGGTGCCTCTTCCTATAAGATCCTCGTAGGCTGCGTAATTGCCATGCCAAAATGGATAGCGTTCCACATGCGCCAATACAGGTTTGTATTCCCTTGTTATCATTGCAAATATGCCATCGTTAACGGTTTCGGGCTTGTTCATAAAAGATATTTCCCAAAGCAGATAATTTTTGCCGAAGGTTAATTTTTTTTCTCCGGGGATACTTTTTTCAAAAGGATAATCAAAATAATATTCAGCAGCAGCATCCACTTCAATATCAATTCCCGCTTCTTTAACCGCTCTCCTAAGATCATCACGTCCACTCATAATTATTTCAGGAGTGTTCCTGTACTGGTCGCTCATGACATGCGGGGTGGTAATAACTTTACGATAGCCCAGGGCACGCATTTCACGGAGCATAGCTATAGAATCTTCTATTGTTTTTGCCCCATCATCTATTCCCGGTATGAAGTGTGAATGCATATCTGTTTTCAACACAGATAAGTCAGCCGGGCGTTTAGGAAACAGACCGAAGAATGCCATTGGCTGAGGGGGGATTATAATTTTCTTTGAACCAGTTCCAGGTAGTTTCGATTCCCTTGCTGAAATTAATTTCAGGGATATAACCTAAGAGCGATTTTGCTTTGCTGATATCGGCAATAGAATCTTTTACATCGCCCACTCTGTATGGTTTATATTCGGGTTTGGTTTCTTTGCCAGAGCTTTCTGCCAGCATTTTAAATAATTGGTTTATGCTGGTACGCTCACCGCAGGCAATATTGAATACCTGCCCGTTTGATTCAGCAGGAGAAAATAGCGCTTTTATATTAGCCTGAACTACGTTTTCTACAAATGTAAAATCGCGTGTTTGGTTGCCGTCGCCAAAAATAACCGGGCTTCTGTTTTCGAGTAAAGCGGAAGCAAAAAGCGGGATGGCTGCAGCATAAGGGCCTCCGGGGCTTTGCCTCGGGCCGAAAATATTAAAATAACGCAACCCGATTATATTCATTCCATAATTCCGGTGGAATACGGAAGCATATAATTCATTGGTGTATTTTGAAACAGCATAAGGCGAAAGTGGTGATACAGGGTCAGATTCGCTTTTGGGTAGTTTTTGACTATCGCCGTACACCGACGAAGAACTGGCATAAACAAGCCTTTTAACACCTGCGCTTTTTGCGGCTAACAGCATGGTAAGAAAACCCGATACATTCACTTCGTTGGTGGCAAGCGGGTTTGCAAGTGAACGGGGAACAGAGCATAGGGCAGCCTGGTGCATCACAAAATCAATTCCTTTAAAGGCTTTTTCGCAAGTGTTACTGTCGCAAATACTTCCCTGTATAAATTCAAAACCTTTATAGTTGTTAGCCTGCCGCAGATTTTCCATAGATCCGGATGAAAGGTCGTCGAATACCACTATCCGTCCTGCATGGTGCGAAAGCAAATATTCCAAAAGGTGAGAGCCAATAAAACCAGCCCCGCCGGTTATGGCAAAGGAATGCTGGCTTAAATCACCCGAATGGAATTTTTTGCTGTACACTTTTATTGGTTTTGCATAATATAGGAACGATGCCAGCTTTTAGCAAGAGGTACCGTCCAATGATTGTCGAACTCTTCTTTCGTGGAAACCAAATTATTAAATACTTCCGTATCCGGAGTTATCTTGCCTGCTTCTATACGTTGACCGAGTTCATCGAGCGTGCATGCATATACGTTGTCGTTTTTAATATAGGCTACGTGGCTTCTGTCTAATAATGAAACGGAATATTTCTTTTCCAGTTCTTTGATAAACCTTATGGATGCATCTATGGCGCGTCCGCACATGTTATCGCCATCTTCATCGGCAAAAAAGATAATGAAGCGGTTGTGCAGCATTTTATAATGCGCTTTCAATAAAGAGCCATGGCTTAACCAGTTATCTACAAATTGGAGAAGTTCATTTGAAATGGAAGTGGTTTCATCGGCGGAAAATTCCCTGTCGGCCTGGAAAATCCAAACCCGGGAATTAGGAGCTAATGCATTGTAATCTGTCATATTTTGATGCGTTGAGGACGAAATTACAAATTATTTCGAAACCAATTTCTTTATTTGGCTTTTATCTTCGCATTCATCCCGTAATTGGGTCATTGTCTTTTTCAGCAGGGGATGCACAAATCCGGGTGCAATTTCTGTTAATGGTTCCAGTACGAACCTGCGTTGGGGTATTAAGGGATGGGGAATGGTTAATTCTTCCGTATTAATTTGCACATCATTGTAAAAGAGGATATCAATGTCAATTATACGGGGTTCGTATTTTTTGCCCGTTCTTTTCCTCCCCATCATAGTCTCTACCAATATAATGGTATCTATAAGCTGTGCAGGGTCGAGGGTAGTTTCAAGCAAAAGTATCTGGTTAAAGAAATTGGTTTTATCCGTCATTTGCCAGGGCGGGGTTTCATATACCGAAGAAATGGTGACTATATCACCTGCCCACTCTGATAATAGTGCTATTGCTCTTTCAAGGTTAGCACTTCTAGTGCCCCTGTTGCTGCCCAGTGAAAGATATGATTTATTCATGCTCTTTATTCGTTCTGGTTACATGTATTTGCTCAATGCGCGTAGGGGTAGAAGTAAGGATTTTAAAGCTAAAACCATCAATTACAATAATCTCTCTTGCCATGGGAATGGAGCCTGTGTGGTTTAATATATAGCCTCCCAGGGTCATGTAATCGGGTGATGTGGGAATATCAAGACCGTACTTGCTGTTTATGTCGTCTATTTTAAGCCGGGCAGAAAGAATAAATTCATCTTCCGATAGTTGCTTTTCTGCCAGATCTTCCCGGTCATGTTCATCAGCAATTTCTCCGAATATTTCTTCCAGGATATCTTCAGTAGTAATTATACCTGATGTCATTCCGAATTCATCCACTACCACTGACAAGGTTTTGTGTTGTTGCATTAAAATACGCAACGCATCTTTAGCCGGCATAGATTCCGGCACCAATGGAGCAGGAATTAATAGTTGCTGAATATCGGCTACCTTTTTAAACATGGCATGGAAATGCACATAGCCTATGATGTTGTCGATGCTATCTCTATATATGGCTATCCTTGATAATTCTGTGCGTTCAAAAATTTCTTTCAGTTTTTCAAAGCCCATATTTATTTCAATGGCAGCAATATCCATACGAGGAATCATGCAATCGCGCACTTTTACATCAGGGAAACTTAATGCATTGCGAAACATGGTTACTTCATGTTCCATTTCGCCGGGAGCCTCATGATCCGTGTGAGCGTGTTCTTCTATATAGCTAAATAAATCGGTTTTAGTAAAGGTACTTTTATATCTCACCAGCGTTACACGGAATACTTTTTTCATTAGAAAATTGACAGATACAAGGATAGCAAGCGTAAAGGGTAAAAGAATATAATAAGCTATTATACAAGGAAGGGTATAGAATTTCAAAATACTGTTGGGGTCGGCCCTGAATAAGTTTTTCGGGATAAAATCGGCAATAACCAAAATGATAAATGTGGTAACTACCGACTGTATGGCGAGTATTTCAAAATTGCTGAAATGAAATTGTCGTAAAAAGTTTTCGAGCACGGCTGAGGCAAAAACCCCAAATAGTACAAGGGCCAGTGTATTGCCTAACAATATGGTAGCCAAAAAACGTACGGGGCTATTGGTGATGCGCGAGAATAAACGGCCTGTAAGACTTACCCTGCGGCTTTCTACATACATCTGGAATTTGTTGGCCGATACGTATGCAATTTCCAGCCCCGAAAAGAAGAACGAAAATAAAAGAGACAATATGATGATAACCGTAGTGAGCATTACTTTTTATTTTCTTTTGGTTTTTTATCTTTATCCTCAGGATTGTCGACCTGGATAGTTCCACTCAAGTTGGTTATTTTATATTGAGTGAAATCCTGGTTAGATACGAGTCCGTTTCCATATAATATTTCACGGGCTGTTTTTATGGTTACAAATTTGTCGGTATAGATTTTGTGCCTGTTTTCGTCATAAAATAATTGTTCGGTATTAAGCTTTTCTCCCTTCCGGTTTATCACCCGTACATTATTATCGGCTTCCATCAGGTTGTTATTTAAATGCCGTATTGCATACTCTGCATCCAGGTGGCCGTTTACATTGCTCGAATCATCAAAAAAATCAATGCTTATGCCTTTAGAGAATAGGTAGTAGGGATCATTGCCTCCGTATACTTCTATTCGAGGCGCTGTAACGTGAAATTTTGTTTTAGCGGAATCGTTATAAAAAATGGAGGCGTTATCTTCCACATCTTGCAAGTTTTTATCCTGTAGTGTAATGCGGCTTACAGTATTCATATTGTTTTCGCACGATGCAAGGCACAATGTAACAACCATACATAATAAAAAGTGTACTTCAGATTTTTTTAGTCGTGTGAACATACTTGACTTTACAAAGCAAATGTAGAAAGAACTACAGTTATTTGAAAATATCAATTAAATTTTCGCTTGTCGAACCAGTGGTCGTCGAAGGTAAACCCGAACATAATTTGAAAATAGTTTTGCTTCAGCAGGTTGTTAGTGGTTGTGCCCATGGAGCCCATCCGGAAGGCTATGTTTAACACAGCAGGATATTGAAGAGGATTAGGATTTCCGAGCGGTAACCCGACACCAGCGGTAAAACTCTGGTCTTTCAAAGGGGTATTATATAAGTCGAGATAATTTGTAGAATAAGAATACCCAAAGCGGTAATGTATTCTTTGAGCATAATTTCTGTAATAATCTTTCTTAGGTACATATTGTATGCCGGCGGCGTATGTTGTAGTGTTGCTGAGGTTTTCACTTACTCCAAAATAAGAGAATTGAGACCAGTTTTGCACCGTATAGTCGAATGAGAAGGTCCATTGGTCACCTTTTTTAATGGTTATTCCAGCCCCATACATTATTGGGATCCTTATTTTGCCAACGGCCCCACTATCATGTAAGGTATCTATATTGGTCCCCGAAGCGCTTTGGGTTACTGTCAGAATATTGTAGTTTGCAGTAAGGTTTGCTGCAGGGGCAACCGTAGCGCCCAACGTAACAAACCAGTCTTTTTGGGGATCTTTTTTGTTTTTGATAGTTGCAGTATACATCACTCCAAAATCACCTACAAAAGAATGGACACCCACATTTTCTGCTTTCAGGGTATTAAAGATATTGGAATTGTTAAAGTCGACACTTTCCGTATTGGTTAAATTACCAAACAAATAGGATAGATTGGCACCAAAAGACAGATTCTTCCAAGGGGCATAAGCTGATCCTATAAATATTTTACTAATGCCGCCTGCACCTTGGTAATTGTTTTGTACTGTAGTTGTTTTAGATGGTACACCATCGCTGTCTATATATGGGTTAGTATTAATATTATAGCCTTCTGTGCTTACGGGTACAATTCCCATAGCCAGGCCAACATGCCGGCTTACAGGTATATTAAGCGCGGCATAGGAAAAATAGGCATTATTACTATTGGCACTCTGTCCGATGGAGGATACATTCAGAATATTTTCCTGAATACCTGCCTCAAAAGCAACCATTTTTAAACCCACGGTACCGGTACTGTCATCAATCGGAATGAATCCGTAAGCATAGGATGCCGGGTTCTTAAGATTGATGAAAAAAGGTGCGCTTGCATCGTTGTGATAGGCTATACCTGTTCCGCCCATAGAGAAATTGAGTACACTGTTTTGTCCCTGTAAGTCGCCAATACCATAACGGGAGTAAGGAGATATGTCGGTTGTTTGTGCATAAGCAGCACCCGTAAAGCATATACAAAATATGATAAGGAAAGCCCGCAAGGGTTGGAAAGCGCTATTCATTGTTTTACTAAAATCGTTCAGCTGATGCAAGATTGCCTTTGGTGTGAAAAGGTGACAAAATTACATTAAGTCCTGTAAGCACCAAGAAAGGCTCTGCTTTTATTTTGATTTTAAGACTTTTTAACAACCAGGGCATAGAACCACCTGTGAGTATAATGGTCAAATCTTTATATTCGGATTGATATTTCCTGATAATACCTTCTACCTCGCTTGCAATGCCCATCTGAACCCCCGACTTAATAGATTCTTCTGTATTTGCCCCAATTAATTTTTTAAATTTCATATCAGGTTCAATTAACGGAAGCCTTGAGGTAAAAGTATGCAAGGCTTTATAGCGCATGTCCAACCCCGGCGATATGCTTCCACCCCGGTAGGTATTTTTATTGTCTACAAAATCAAAGGTTACACAAGTGCCCGCATTCACCACTAAAACATTCTTTCTTTGGTAAAGTGCATTGGCTCCGCATACGGCAGCCAGCCGGTCCATGCCCAGGGTTTTAGGAGTTTTGTAGGCAATTTTTACCGGTACTGATGTTTCAGGGCTAAGTTCAACAAAATGGGAATGTGAGGAAAGAAAACTTTTTATTGCAACAGGATAGTTGGTTACACTGCATAGTATGGAGTTCACTATACCGGGATTCTCTTTGAAAATAAGTTTAAGCGTACCCTGGGTAAAAGAATCGTAAACCCCATCTTTAACCAATTTACCATTGACAAACAAGCCTGTTTTAGCCCTTGAGTTACCTATATCTATAGCAAGATTCATTTTTTGAAATCAGGTCAAAGCTAAGCAATACAACTATAAATGAGGGGCGATAAACTATAAAGTGGTGTAAATGAGGGTGTAATTCATAATTTATAATTCATAATTCATAATTAGCGACATTTTCTTACTTTTGCGCCCCTATTTTAAAGGTACCATAGCTCAGCTGGTAGAGCGAAGGACTGAAAATCCTTGCGTCGCTGGTTCAACTCCAGCTGGTACCACAAATACAATCAAGCACTTATGAGTTTCATAGGTGCTTTTTTATTAGATGCCCTTACACTAACCGTCTAAGCTACGTGCCAAGTAATATTTATTCCCTTTGATTAACCTGAGATAGTCTACCTTGCTGTTTTTAGAAATACTCTCTAACACCATACAAGGTAATACCATACAAATTTGAACATACTGCGCTATACGATAAGCCATAGCAATCTTGATTACAGCCGATTACTTAACCCCTGGAAATGGCTGATTGGGGAAGACAAAGAAATAATTGTGATTACAAAAATGGGAGACTTGGTTTTGAAAGACGCTTCCAATAGTCTCTATTTTCTTTCCATTACCGATGGCAGTATGGAACACATTTCAAACTATTCCAATGATTTCTTTAAGAATAGATTATCAGCAGACCAATACTATGAAATATTCCAGCCGACATTAATAGAGAACCTGGAAGAACTTGATGACAAGAGTTTAAAGGAAGATCAAATATATGCTTACGGTGTATTACCGGTTAATGGTGGGGAAATTTCTGTTGCCAATATTTATTGTAAAAATATTTACGAGCAGTTTATTTTGACAAGTTCCACCCATAAGGAGATTGACGAATTGCCTAAGATTATAAATGAATAAATGCAAGGGTACAATAAAAATAACCTTTGGCTCAAATATACATGTGATATCCATCTCGAAGAAGAACAAGATTTTTTCCAAACTCAAAACTTACTCCGTTAACTTCCTCGTTTATTATATTCTCTATTTCATTTAATTCTTTTCGTACCATGCAACTGATTGCCGAAAAATCATATTCAGCAGGTACTGGATAAAAGAAAATTTGAGTTCCACCATCATAAATATTAACTTGAGTTCGATAGGTTTTAAATCGGTTGGCAATATCACCAATTCTAATCCTAAACTCATTACCCCAAAACCCGAACGCTTCCAATGGCTTATCACTATCCTTCAAGTTCAAAATAGGATTAATGAATGCTCCGTCAAATCTTTTATCAAAAGTATCTAGAAGTTTGGAATCCCTAATTTCGTTTTTTGGATTTGGTCTTTCTGTCCCAATCAATGCAGTCAATTGTTGAGTTGTCGGCTTTGAAGATTTTTTTAAAAGTTCACATGTTGAATCAAACCAATCTAAGTTTGATTTGAGTTGTTCTTTTGAATTTGCATTCATTTCTTATTGTATTTCATTTTTGTTTTCATCAAATTTTTTTGTTGCTCCCTCAACTTCTTCCAGGTTTTAAAGTAAAGCGGATAACCAACCAAATTATTTCAGCGCTAAACAAAGCTCCTATGGCAAAAATAGCAGGCGTAGTCTTTGTTGCCGATTGCATAAATACCGATGTTAGCGCTATTACATATACAGAGCAGGATAATAAGGCCATTATGCATAGTCCGAATATATTCAATGGAATTTTAAAGGGACGTATTGCTGCCGGTTCTTTAGCGCGTAGAACGATAAGTGAAATAAACTCCAGGAAGAGACCGGCACCATATAAAATCACATCAATTACTATCAGATCGGTGAATGTCCATAATACCATAAAACTTACAACAACTGCACATACTATTATTGAAATATAAGGAGTGTTAAACCGTTTGTGGCTTTTAGCAAACCAAGTGGGTAAAAATCTATCTTCCGCCATGGCTCTCGGTATACGCGATATAGATAACATGACGGCAGAAAATATGCCCAGCGCACTAGCCATTCCTCCTACAGAAAGCAATATGCCAAGCCATGTTCCGCCAGTTTTAATACCTAGCAACGGATAGCCTTTATCTGATAATTCGTTGAGATCAACACCGGAGTTTTGAGTAACAAACACGGTAAGCAAATAAACTGCCAGTACTGCTATAAACGCTACCACCATAGAAATTAAATAAGACCGCACCGGTTTATCAACTTCTCCGGCATAGGTGGTAGTATTATCCCAGCCCAGGAAATTCCACATTACAGTATAAAGGCCCATGCCAATAGAGGTGAACCCAACATGTTGTAAAGAAAATACCGGGGCCGCAAAGTGAAATGAAGTACTGAAAAAAGAATATCCGAACAAAATAAAGAAGGGTATCAGAACGATAGTGCTAAGAACGAGTGAAACTTTGCCAACGGGAAGAATCCCTAGCATATTTAAGCCTGCACAGCTCCATATAATAATCAAACAGATATATATCTTATAAGCTGCAATTGCAGGAAAGAAAAAAGACAAATAAGTAACAAATAATACCGGGTAAATTGCGAGGTCGGTGAACGAGTAAAGCCAGGTCCACCATCCTTCATAAAAAGCCCAACGCAAACCTAGAGCCCTATTCACCCACTTGTAGTAACCGCCTTCAACAGGCATCATGCTGTTTAGTTCCAAAACCATAAATATGCTTGGCAAATCCCACAGAAATGGTACGGTCATAAGCAACAACAATGCCCCATTCTTACCTACAAACTGCAGTAATGGCTCAAGCCCGTATGGTCCACCCGATACGGTGAGAAAAATTACCGCTACCAGTGAAAGTGGTTTTAATAACCGGGAAGATTTGACCGTTGTTACCACGAAGTATAAATAATGACCCTAAAAGTAATGGAAAAATGAAATGGGAGTTACCAAGCTACCCCACCTTATAAGTAAAGCGGATGGCAAATGTGCGGGGAGGCTCAATTTTAAGTGGCCTTAATGAATAACTAAGGTTAAAAAGATTGTCTACTACGAACGATACCGATATTACCTTGGTTGCTTGTAAGCCAATGCGGGCATTGTATACATTAATGCCTGTGTTGTGTTCTTCGCGGTATTGCTTAATGCCGTATTGCGCCAGCGATGCCAGCTCATAAAAAACTGTGTCGACATTTTGCATATAACTATAGTATACCCAGTCGCCGCCAACCGAAACCTTCTTGTACTTTATTTGAATGTCTAGTTTAGCAACAGTTTGGAAACGATATTTTAAAATATTATTTGCCGTATTCGTGCTGGTGGATGCGTATGATAATTTCTCATGGATGCTATCGGTAGCATACACCAGGTTAGGTTGCAATGCTTGTGGAATAGTGTAAGTGTAGCCCGCCAGCACATCTACTTTTAAATCGTTGGTCATAGCTCCTTCTCCTGCCAGCGATACATCAATTCCGCGTACTTCCGTGGGCCCCGTGTTTAGGTACTCAAATCCATAACTGTAATTGTAAACGCCCGGCACATAAGGGTTAGGGGTTTTTGCCCAGGCTCCATAAGTAATTTCAATGGTATTTTGATATTGTTGTTCGAATGCCGCGGCATCTAAAAAGCCCATGAAATTGCCTATCTTAAATCCCTGCTTTATGCCGATTTCAGCATTCCAGCTTGTTTCCGGCTGTAAATTAGGATTGGCAAAAATGCTCAGGTCGCTGAACTGCGAGGTTAAATATTTTTCCGAGAGGGTAGGGTAGCGGTATCCTTGGCCATAAGAACAACGCAAAAAAGTGGCTTGGGCCAATTTCAGGTTTGCCCCTGACCGGAATATGGGTTTAGAGATATTGGTACCATTATCAGCAATAAAGTTTTCATCGCGGAATCCGGCAGAAAGGTTTAATATCTTCCAGAACTTTTTATCGAACTGAGCATAACCTGCAGAATTCTCCAGACGATTAGTTGAGGCCGGCATAAAAAGACCCAGATTGGAAAGTGAATCGGTGTGCGAATAGGTATTGTTCATTACCAATCCGGCGGTAACATTTAATCCTCCCAATTCATAAAACTTTTTGATACACTGATATTCGATATAGGCTACATTAGTGGTGTTGGATGGATTATATGTTTCAACATTATTGGTATAAAAATAACGGGCACGCAAGCTATGTTCAAAACCGCCATTAGACAGGTACGTAATGTATGGGTCGACATAAAGCATTTTTTGGGTTTGCAATATTACCGTGTTAGGATACGCCCGGTAAAGCCCCGAGCCAATGCTATCCCAAATCAATGAAACCGGGTTTGAAGATTGTCCGAAATCTCCATTAAAACCATAATTCAAACCGGGTATTTTTTTCGGATGATAACGCAGCCCCAAGTTAAAGCGTCCTGTCTTTTCACCCATGTCGGCAGTAGTTATTTCAGTATTGCCTACAGAGCCTTTTGATGGTTCTTGTATCGGTGGTCCAATGTAACCATGGTCATATTGTATCATACCACCCACTACCAAATCTAACTGTCCAATTTTTTCGGTATGCAAAAAACTGATACCTGAAAAATTAGCGTTCCCCGACCACCATTTTGAACCTTCGATAGGAGGAGAGCCATATAAGCCCGACCACACAGAAACCGTTGTGTAAGGGGTGGAAGTAGGATAAGCCGTGCGTATATTAATGCTTCCGCTTAAAGCCGATGAACCATTGGTTACAGAGGAAGCTCCTTTAATAATTTCAATTTGTTCCACATTTTCTATTGGGTATAGGTCCCAGGGAATGCGGCCTCCATCACCCGGTAGGGCTGGCAGGCCATCAATTAAAATAGCTACCCGGCTGCCCACACCAAAGTCAAACCCGCTGCCACCTCTTATCTGCGGTTCGCCATCCAAAATATTTAATCCGGGTGCGAGGTTTAGCGTTTGAGTTATGTTGGTAGAATTAGTATTATCAATGAGAGTCGGTTTCAATACATCCATTGAAACAGTAATGTCTTGCAGCTTTTGCTCATATCGTCCTGCCGATACTACCAGCGTTTGCATTTCCCTACTCTCGTATGATAGTGTATAGTTGTGCTCACTTATTTTGGCATCTTCAATAAATACCACCGCTGTATCGGAGTGCATGCCGAGCACGGAGCAAACTATAGTATGCTTACCCGGATTCAAATGGAGCTCATAATTACCCCGTGCATCGGTCAGTTGTCCGCTTGAAAAGTTATCTATATCGTAAACGGTTGCCGCAACTATTTTTTCCCGTGTTGAAGAATCTGTTACATACCCTCTTAAAACTCCACCACTTTGTGCACTAATTAATAAGGGGAAGATTAATAATATGCTTAGAAGATAGCGCCTATTCCTCACACGTTTTTAAGGGGTTTTAATTTCTATGCCATGCAATTAATATTGCGGTTAGGGCTTCAGCAAACATAAGAAATCCTTATGGCTGAACAACAATTTTGCCTGTTTTTGTCACCGTACTATTTTCATCCTGAACAGAATAAATATATAGTCCGGCAGGCACCCCTGTTAGTTCTATGTAGTTGGCTCCTTCTGCAATTTTTTGTTCTGTTAACTTACGGCCGGTAACATCGTATAAAGAAAATACAGCCGAGGTAATATTAGAATGATTGTTTATAGTAATTAACCCCGATGTTGGATTGGGACTTATGGTTACGTTTATGGTATTAGCAATATTAGTAACCCCGGTTTTGGTATTGAAAACAAGCCCAAGTGAGTCTACAATAAGTTTGCTGCCAGCATGGCCTGAATTCTGATTATCGCTGGAAGTAATGATCCATAGTGCAGTATCAGGTGTAGATTGATTTGAATAAATAACGGGCAATGAAAAGCGTGTCCAACTGCTTACACTTTTAGTGGGAGTTTTAAAGAAAGCCTGGCCAATGGTATCTTTATGATTAGCTCCGAATACATAAAATTCAATATCTCCATTGTCCCCGCTTACCGGGGTATATTGATACCATCCAATCATGCTGTCGGGGCGTAGCTGATAAGGTATACCCCCATCAATCGTTTGTTGAATCGGATTAATAGTTCCAGTAGTTGCTGTTCCTGGGACTAATTCAGAAAAGGCTTTATAATACATGGTAACTAGTAACATGGAATACTTTCCACTAATTTTAGTAGTGGAATCTTTATAACATGTAACAAATCCTAAGGTAGGAGCCGTAATAGGATTTAGGCAATTCCATCCGTTAGGGTCGTCATATCCTCCGTTGGCTGCAACATGGGTCCAACTTTCAAAATTTGCATTAGGTGTAGCCGGGTTGGTTTGGGCTTTTAACAGGGTAAAAGAAAAAAACAAGATGAGAGTGGTGAGTGTTTTCATAATAATTGTTTTTTATAGTGATTATTATTTTTTTGAGTGAGTCCGTTTTTGAGATGACGATTTAAATATAGTTATATTTTATAATAGTTGTATCTATTAACCATTATAAATTTAAGCTACTCTACTGTATATGGTTCTCATATAAGGCGTTATTACATACCCCAAGATAAGTAAATTTATCAATACGAGCAATCGTTTTTCAGCTTTTTTTTATTTCCAATATCATTTTTTTAGCGGGGATGCCGCATAGATTATGGTTAATTACGTCCAGGGTTTTAATGAAATTGCTTTTTTGTTTTTCAGATAATCCTGCAGTTGCTTCTTTATTTGTTTTATGAATGGCTTTATAAATTTGCTCCATCTTTTTATTCCCTTTTGCTGTTAATTGAACATGTATTTCGCGCCTGTCTTTCAAGTTTCTTGTCCGCTTTACATATCCTTTTTCAGAAAGGTATTCCATAATTTTCACCATGGCAACCTTATCTATCTGCAGGGTATTGGCAAGATACTGCTGAGTGCTGGCTGCTTTATTTTCCTTAATAACCACCAATACAAAAAAATATCTTTCAATATCAAGATGCTCCAACTCTTTTGTTAAAACGCCAAAGTATTTTTTAGTCAGTATGGCGATATTAAGACCTAAGCGGACTTTACTTTCCTGCATGAGATAAATTTAACCAAAAACAAATCTATAAAAAGTAAAGCATATGGATGGTTAATGGAATTAACAATGCGTTTTTAGAGCAAATCCCTTTTTCGAAACATCCCCAGTTCCTAAAAATCCAGGCTGAATGAAAAGTAAGTAGTGGGTTTAGTGGTAATTACACCATTATCTATTCCCCATCCTTCGTCAAGCCTCAGGAAATAGCCCAGTATCCGGGTCCGGATTCCTGGACCGAAGCCTTCTACAAACGGATATTGTTGATTGGAAATAATTACTGTAATAGGGCTTCCTTCGCCACCTACTACCGTTGTATTAATGGAATTGGAATTGGAATAAGGTGATGCTCCAGTCCAGGCAGTTCCTATATCAAAAAATCCAACCAGCTGGAAGTTATTTATTAAATCTGATTTAATGGGACGGTTGAGCAAGTAGCGGAATATGGGGAAACGCAGTTCGCTGTTGTATAATAAAAAGTTATTACCGTTGCGTACATTCTGGTCAAATCCGCGCATAGGTTCAGCCAGTGATTGGAACACATAGTTCTGTCCGCCAGCAGGGGATACAGCGCTATTGAAAGTGGGGCTATACCATCCATCTGTTCCACCCAGGTAATATAATACATGTTCTTGTCCGAAGGATGTTCCGGCTGAAAAGCGATTGGCCCAAATCAGCTCCCTGTGAATTTTTTTGTAATAGCGAATATCCAACCCCAACACATACATCCCGGCTGATTTGCTTAAATCATTATAGTATTGTACAAAAGCACGTCCTTTGAGACCAGAATAAATGTTTAACCCGTTAGGGATAGTTGCATCATACACATAATCTATTTCGCCATGGGGCAAGTAGGAAGTACTGGGCGGGGTTTCGAGGCTGGGTATATCTTCTGCAAGGGTTACATTTTTTTCGCTCAATATGCCGCCACTCGCCTCTACCCGGGCCACTTCATTAAAAGCGTATTTCAGTTTATAGGTAGCATCTAAACAATATAGATTGGCTAAATAATAGCCGCTTGAAATACCTAGAAATGCGCCCCGTTGAAGAATTATTTCCTTGCCGATTCTATCCGATAAATCTTCATAGGTCAAGTCATACGTAATATTGTCCATACCAAAATCCATCCGTACTCCACCAGTTATGCTGTAATCTTCAAATAAATCCTGTAACCCGTTTACCGAGGCATAGAATCCCAATCCCGGGTATAGTAGCGAGGAACCTAAGCTATAAGGCAAATACATAGAAGATAAATAGGTATTATTTATTTGGGCATTGATGAAAGTTGGTTTAAAGCTTACATAATAATTATCTTTTAATAGCGGACGTTTCTTTTTGTTTGTATCAGCAGCTGTATTTGTAGGAGAAAGTGCATTAACGGTTGGCGTTGTTTTGAAGATAGTAATAATGAGTTTTTGTGGAGGATTTTTCGGCTCATCGAATGAGTAGTTATCAATATCTACAGGCTGATAATACGGATTTTTATGCACTGTATCGGCAGCCGGTTGGTTTTTTTGTGTCGTATCAGTTTTTAAAGGTGTTTTGTTCCCGGATGGTATAGAATATTTTATGTTAATGGTATTCGTATCTTGTTTAGCTGCTGCGTTGGCAAGAGAATCTTCGTATACTTTTTTTCTACGGGTAGCTATATATTCCCTCATAAAAGAGGTGGGCTCGGGCGACAGGGGTATGACCGTTGTAATTTTTTCAGGGAGGGTATCCTTATAGAGATAGTACTTGTTGTTATTATAAAATATCTCGGTCATGTAGCGTATGTAGGGCGATGCATCCTGCTCTATAATATTGCGGCTATAGTCCGTTACCGGGAAGGAGTGTACGATGTAGCTGTAATGAGCTGCTGTGTCAACAAAGCTTATGGAGCTGTCAATACGGGCGATACTTCTATTCATAACACCTGAGGCATTACTGAGATAGGATATATACCCCTTGGAATAAGGTATGGGATACGTTTCATCCACATCAGGTGTATTGGTGATCCTGGTTAAGGCTTTAGAGTGGGTGCGCAGATTGTATTCGAAAATATCATAATGCGATTGTATTTTATGTATGTCGCCTCCGTTTCTAAGCGAGTCATCGGGCCGGTTTGAGCTGAATACTATTTTGGTGGAATGGTCGATAAAACGAGGCCACATGTCATCATATACATCTTTGGTAATTTGTTCAAATGTATTGGTGCCGGCGGTCATGAGGTATATATCCGACTGACCGTCGCGTATTGCTGACATCACAAACTTAGTACCGTCGTCTGAATAAGAAATGTCCAGTATCTTTTGAAAGTTAAAAACCCTGCTCGATTCGAGTTTGTGTGATGAAAGCGTGTAGGTATATAGTTGGAGCGTACCTTTCGATTCCATAATTATCGAAAATAGCTGGCCGCTAGGATGCCAGGCTATAAGCGGATAGGAATAATCGTACACGCGGTCAATCTTTTGACCTTGCTTGAGTATGCAAGTACTTTTTTTGTTAAGGTTATCATAGAGCCAAACTTTACTCTGCCCCAGTTTATTGGTAATGTAGGCAACATATCTTCCTTCAGGGCTTGCTTCCATGTGATAGTACCTCGTGTTGCTTTTAGGCTTTAATATCACCGGATTTTTTTGAGGCACGGCATCTTTTTGCGATTCTCTTTTATACAATGTGTTGTAATAACCATACCAGTCTTTTGAAAATGATTTTAGCGAAGTGCCCAACGAATAAAGGAAAGCGCTTTCTATGCTTCTGCTGGAATGGGCTATATATAACAATTGTGGGATAACTGATTCTCCATAGCTCTGAGCAATATAATGCCATATAGAGAGCCCTGCATACCTAGCATCTACCCCAGTAAGGTGGTTAAACCTTTTATAACGGCCGCTTTGAATTCCGTCGCGCACATAAGCATCTATTTTAGGGTTCCAGCCCGTAGCCATATAGTTTACAAAACCCTGCTCAAACCAATCGGGGATGTTATATAATGCTGAACTTTTAATAACATTGCTAAAGCTGCCGCCAAACATCATTTCGTGAAAGATGACTTCAGCTATACCCAATTTAATCTGTTCATCCAGGTTATGGTGGTCGCCATCCACATAAACAATCACTTTTCTTGATACGATATGGTTCTCTCCGCCCGTATTATATTGTTCATCCTGGTTTAATCCGATATTACTTTCGGCATATTCCGATTGTTTGCAGTATACAATAAATTCAATGGGCTTTTCTGTTTGGTAATCCATAGCCGAACAAATCTGGCGTATATATCCTGCAGCCTTTTCGCCTACATATTGAGCAGGCTTCTCCCCGCCCTGGTAGAAATAAACCTTATAATTCGGATAACTGTAATAGGTCCATTGAAATTTTTCATACCGCACTCTGTTCTTGCCAAAGGGCATTTGGGAGCCGGAATAAAATTGACTGCTTCCTTCGAAAGCGAAGAAAAAAAGCAAGAATGAAATGATTGAATATCTACGTAGTAAATGCACTATATCCTCTATCAGAATGCTAAAATAGTAAATTTGCCTTTAATACGGAACCTTATGACGCATCAGCAGCATTTTCAGTTTAATGTCTTTGCAGAAAACACCTATATTTTATATAACGAAGAGAAAGAAGCAGCTATAATTGATCCCGGTTGCAGTAATGCGGAAGAATATAAGCGTGTGGCTGATTCTATTAAGTCTAAAGGATTAAAACCTGTTCTTCTTCTTAATACCCATTGTCACATAGACCACATTTTAGGTAATCATTTTATTCACAGGGAATATGGATTGGCTCCTATTATACATAAGGATGACCTGTTTCTGCTTCATAAACTTACTGAAATAGCTAATTTTTATGGAGTAGATGCGGTACCTTCACCTGAACCTTTGCGGTTTATAGAAGAGGGTGAAAAAATAGCATGGGGCGATAATACGCTCGAAGTGATATTTGCTCCCGGACATTCACCCGGCAGCGTATGCTTTTATAATGCGAAAGAAAAAAAACTATGGGGCGGTGATATGCTTTTCCGGGAAAGTATTGGCAGAACTGACCTTCCGGGTGGAGATTATGATACGCTTGAAAGCAATATCCTCACTAAGCTTTTTACTTTACCGGATGATGTAGAAGTATTTCCCGGACATGGTATACCAACTACCATTGGGCACGAAAAACGTCATAATCCATTTGTGGGAGGAAAGAGTTGAGGTTTTAGTTCTGCTTAAACAAGCCCTCTACGAACTCATCCTTATCAAACAAGCGAAGGTCTTCTACTTTTTCACCTATACCTACGTAACGCACTGGTATTTTAAATTGGTCGGAAATACCAATCACCACACCACCTTTAGCGGTACCATCTAATTTAGTAAGGGCAAGTGCTGTTACATCCGTTGCTTTGGTAAACTCCTTGCATTGTTCAATAGCATTTTGCCCGGTAGATGCATCCAGCACTAACAATACTTCGTGGGGTGCCGTAGGAATTACTTTCTGCATCACCCGTCTTATCTTTGAAAGCTCGGTCATCAGGCCTACCTTATTGTGTAGTCTGCCTGCCGTATCAATAATTACCACATCCATTTTTTGTGCGACAGCCGATTGCAAGGTATCAAAAGCAACCGCCGATGGGTCGGCATTCATCCCTCTTGAAACAATAGGTACGTCAACTCGTTTGGCCCATATTTGCAACTGGTCCACTGCTGCAGCACGAAATGTGTCGGCAGCCCCAAGCATTACTTTTAATCCTGATTTTTTGAAGTGAGATGCGAGTTTGCCAATGGTGGTTGTTTTTCCAACTCCATTTACCCCTACAACCATTATTACGTAAGGCTTCTCTTTGGGCAATTCGATAGAAGAACCAGTAGCGCTGCTTGTTAAAAGGTCGGCTATTTCTGTTTTCAGCATGGCATACACATCGGTGGCTTTAGCTCCCTTGGTCGCTTCTACCTTTTTCTGTAAATTCTCAATTATCTTGATAGTAGTGGAAACTCCCACATCTGAAGAAATAAGTGTTTCTTCAATACTCTCCATCACTTCAGCATCAATGGTCGATTTCCCCATGATGGCATGGGCAAGCCTCGAAAAAAAACCTTTACGTGTTTTTTCAAGTCCAATGTCAAAGCCCGATTTATTTCCTCCTCCAAATATGCTTCTTAAATTCATTTCTTCAATTACTTTTTATCAAACATCAGGTCGTTGAATTCTTTCGATTTATTTTTTGGAATAGATAACGATTTCCAATCTTTGTCCTTACAAATCTTCGCCAGGTATACTATCTGGCCAATATGGTAACTGTAGTGGGCTATTTGACGCTCCAAAGCCTCTATAACACTATGTTCCTCACCTCTTATTTTTACTTTCTTATCCAGGTCAGCATCAGTGAGGGCATACAACGTTTTAAAAAGCAATGCCCATCCATCTTCCCACATCCAGTTAATTTCTTCGTGGCTTAGCTTTCGTTCAGTAACAAATTCATTGTCACGATTTCTCCATTCTTTTTCACCATCAGTGGTTAAGAAATCTGTCCAGCGTGAAAGCATGTTACCATAAAGGTGTTTCACAATCAGCACTACGCTATTCGATTCGGAAGATGGAGTCCAGTTAAGCTGGTCATTATCTAGCTGCTCCATAGCTTTCTCTCCCAACTTTTTATATTGCTGAAATACTTTTATGCAGGTGTCTAAATAGTTTATCATAGTTCCATTAACGTGAAAAGGCTTTATGAAATAGATAGAAGGTTTAATTTACTTGAAATAAGTTTCATTTTTAAAGCTCAACAAAAAGCAAAATACGTTAAATCCTTCTACAAACTAAAAAAGCTCTCTACCGTGTTAAGGAAGAAAGCTTTTCAAAATAGGGAATGCAATTACTTAGACGATAAAAAATCCTTAACGTGGTCTTTATGAACAATTTCTTGTTTGAATGAATGACCACCTTTTGGGTTTTTAACCATCTTAATAACCTTTACAAAATCTTTTCCTTTTCCGGATTTAAATGTTGCTACTGTCTTCTTTGCCATGGCTTGTGCAGATTATATAATTACTTAATTTCTTTATGAACCGTCATTTTTCTCAAAATCGGGTTGTATTTCTTTAGCTCCATACGTTCAGGAGTATTCTTTTTATTTTTCTTGGTAATATACCTTGATGTACCTGGTAGCCCGCTCGCTTTATGCTCGGTGCATTCCAAAATTACCTGTATGCGGTTGCCTCTTTTTCTTGCCATTGTGTTTCAGTTTTGGGTGTTATGCAGATACTGTTGCAGGTTTTTTTTCTGCTCTTTCGCGGATAAATCCTTTTGCACGGGCTTCCTGCAAACAAGCATAAATGCCTTTCTTGTTAATGATTTTAATGCCCGAGGTGCTAACCTTTATGGTAATCCACTTTTTTTCTTCAGGAACATAAAAGCGCTTGTCCTGCAGGTTAGGGTTAAAAGTCCTCTTAGTCTTGCAGTTAGAATGGGAAACATTGTTTCCTACCATCGCTTTTTTACCGGTTATTTGACATATTCTTGACATGATTTTCCTTTTTTTGGGTTGCAAAGATAGAAAATTATTCTTTACAAAAAACAAAATGTAGCTTTTGTTTTTCATAAAAACATAGGCAAGGTAAGTGCCTATTTCTATTTATAGCAAAAATAAATCCGAACACTCTTAGTTCTTAGCACTTAGATTACTTTGGTGCCATCCTCAACATGAAATAGGCTACAATACCATAAATAAAATTAGGGATCCACACTGATACAACGGGCGAGATGAACCCACCGGCAGCAAAAGTGGTAGATATTTGCATAAACAGTATAAAAGAGAAGGCAATCATAAGCCCCACCCCTACGTGTAGTCCCGTGCCCCCTCTCACTTTTCGGCTCGAAAGGGAAACCCCGATAATGGTGAGTATAAAAGTAGCAAAAGGGAAAGCTGTGCGTTGATCCTTTTCCACCTGAAAGGCTGCAATGTTAGTAGAGCCTTCCATACGTTTTTTATCAATGTAAGCGTTTAATTCCTTATAGTTCATAGCCTGTACATCGTCTAGCCTTTCTACAAAATCGGCCGGGTTCAGGTTTAGTGCCGTATCTTTCACCATCCCCGAAGTAAGCTTTTGAGTTCCGTCAGCTAAAATTTTCCGGATAGTATAGTTAAATATCGTCCAGTGCTTGGTTACACTATCCCATCGAATGGTTTCTGCCATCAGTTTATAAGGCATTTCCTCGCCTTTTATGTGCTCCATTGTAAAGCGGTAGCCCATATTATTGTTAAAGGTTTCCATATAAATGAACACACCGGGGCTTATCTGCTTATGAATATTGTTGGAGTTGTTGCTCGAAGGGCCATTAACATAGGTGCTTTCAAAGCGGAGCCTTATCTTATTGGCATCAGGTATCAGGAAATGGTTGAGGTAAAGCGACATCATAGCGATTAAAAAGGCGCCTACCATATAGGGGTATAGCAATCTCCAAAAGCTGGTTCCGGCACCGAGTATGGATATTATTTCACTTCGGGCAGCCATGCGCGAAGTGAAGAATACAACAGAAATAAAGGTAAATAAAGGGCTGAACAGGTTTACCAGGTATGGGATAAAGTTGATGTAATATTGTTCAACAATAAGCTTAAAAGGCGCGTGGTGCTTGAGGAAGCTTTCCAGTTTCTCCGATATATCAAAAATGATAATAATAACACTCATGATGACAACTGCGTAGATGAACGTCCCGAGGAACTTGCGCAGTATATAGATGTCTACCCTTTTTAGCATACTTATCTCTGGATTGCAAAGGTGGTATAATTTTTCATCTCATCTTCATTTACTTCAACCAGCTCAACCTTTGCCCGCGATGGCCCCTTACGGCACCAATCGACAAACTGGCTAAGACTATTCTCTTCTCCTTCCGCCTCTATATATACACTTTCATTCTTCTCATTCCGAGCAAAACCCTTAATACCTAGGTTATTTGCAACCTCTACGGCGCTGACGCGGTAATGAACCCCTTGCACTCTACCGTATATATGGATGTTAAAATGCTTTATCATACCCTTCTATTGCTTGATTGACAAGCCACAAAGGTAAGAGAAGATTGACAAATACACTTCAGTTTAAAAGTCGGATTGCTGGTTAGCCTACATTGAGCAAGTCTGATGTCTGAAAATTATTTATCTGATAACCATGTTGTTATCTATTATGTTAAATAAATGTGAACTCAAACCTACGTTGGTATTATAAAAGCTACTACTTTTGCGTCCCTTTTAAAGAAAACGTTCTTAGAAAATCGGGGTTAAAGCAGAAGTACAAAAACCCTCCAGCCTACTAGTAAAAGCCGGTTCAAAAAAGTTTGAGCAGGTAATAAACAAAGGATCTGAAAAAATATTTTTCAGAAAATGTTGGAGGTAATGAAAAGGTACATATCTTTGCACCCCTTTTGAAAAAAGAGGAAACGAAAACAGAATGTAAAAAGCCACTCAGAAATGAGCGGTATTATATACAGAAAGTTCTTTGAAGTATTGAAGAAGAAAAGATAGCGGGCAAGATTGTCCACCTGGTTTTATTCAGGTGAAACAATTAGAAGTCAATTCCAGATGAAATTTCTATAACTAATGCAGGAATGCATAACAGTTAGGATAAACTCAAACATACAATGGAGAGTTTGATCCTGGCTCAGGATTAACGCTAGCGGCAGGCCTAATACATGCAAGTCGAGGGGCAGCAGGGGTAGCAATACTCGCTGGCGACCGGCGCACGGGTGCGTAACACGTATGTAACCTTTCCTTAACTGGAGAATAGCTTTGAGAAATCAGAATTAATACTCCATAACACTGCGAAGTGGCATCACTTTGCAATTAAAGCTCCGGCGGTTAAGGGCGGGCATGCGTCCCATTAGCTAGTTGGTGAGGTAACGGCTCACCAAGGCTACGATGGGTAGGGGTTCTAAGAGGATTTACCCCCACACTGGCACTGAGATACGGGCCAGACTCCTACGGGAGGCAGCAGTAAGGAATATTGGTCAATGGGCGCAAGCCTGAACCAGCCATGCCGCGTGTAGGATGAAGGTCCTACGGATTGTAAACTACTTTTGTACGGGACAAAACCCTGGGTTTCTACCCGGGTTGATGGTACTGTAAGAATAAGGATCGGCTAACTCCGTGCCAGCAGCCGCGGTAATACGGAGGATCCAAGCGTTATCCGGATTCACTGGGTTTAAAGGGTGCGTAGGCGGAATGACAAGTCAGTGGTGAAAACCTATAGCTTAACTATAGAACTGCCATTGATACTGTTATTCTTGAGTGTATTGGATGTGAATGGAATGTGTCGTGTAGCGGTGAAATGCTTAGATATGACACAGAACACCCATTGCGAAGGCAGTTCACAACACTACAACTGACGCTGAGGCACGAAAGCGTGGGGATCAAACAGGATTAGATACCCTGGTAGTCCACGCCGTAAACGTTGATTACTAGATGTGTGCGCGTAGCGTACGTGTCAAAGCGAAAGCGTTAAGTAATCCACCTGGGGAGTACGACCGCAAGGTTGAAACTCAAAGGAATTGACGGGGGCCCGCACAAGCGGAGGAGCATGTGGTTTAATTCGATGGTACGCGAGGAACCTTACCTGGGCTTGAAAGTTAGTGACCGCTCCTGAAAGGGAGCTTTCCGAAAGGACACGAAACTAGGTGCTGCATGGCTGTCGTCAGCTCGTGCCGTGAGGTGTTGGGTTAAGTCCTGTAACGAGCGCAACCCCTACCATTAGTTGCCAGCGGGTAATGCCGGGGACTCTAGTGGAACTGCCTGCGTAAGCAGCGAGGAAGGTGGGGACGACGTCAAGTCATCACGGCCCTTACGTCCAGGGCTACACACGTGCTACAATGGCCGAAACAATGGGCAGCTACTTGGTAACAAGATGCTAATCTCTAAATTCGGTCTCAGTTCGGATAGAGGTCTGCAATTCGACCTCTTGAAGTTGGATTCGCTAGTAATCGCGCATCAGCAATGGCGCGGTGAATACGTTCCCGGGCCTTGTACACACCGCCCGTCAAGCCATGGAAGTTGGGAGTACCTGAAGTTGATTGCCGCGAGGCGTTGCCTAAGGTAAAACCAATGACTGGGGCTAAGTCGTAACAAGGTAACCGTACCGGAAGGTGCGGTTGGAATACCTCCTTTTTAGAGCGAATTGATTTCGTTTGCTCGCTATCTCTCTTCTTTAATTATTCCCAATGCGAGATAACCCTGTAACCATAGGGCACCGGACTATAGCTAAAAGCTATCAGCTAAAGGCTAGTAGCCAACAGCCGCAAAATAGTCCCGTAGCTCAGTTGGTTAGAGCACTACACTGATAATGTAGGGGTCGGCAGTTCAACTCTGCCCGGGACTACTCTAGAAGCCATTAGCTATCAGCTAATAGCCGATAGCCATTGGGGGAATTAGCTCAGCTGGCTAGAGCACCTGCTTTGCAAGCAGGGGGTCATCGGTTCGACTCCGATATTCTCCACAATTTCATAGAAATATGAAACACGTTCTTTGACATATTGAATTAGAAAACAAAACAATGATCTGTAAACAACAGAGGTCAATGTAAAACAAGCGATTTTGTAAGAAAGTTACTAAGGGCGTATGGTGGATGCCTTGGATCTTATAGGCGATGAAGGACGTGATAGGCTGCGATAAGCTTCGGGGAGGTGCCGAATAACCTTTAATCCGAAGATTTCCGAATGGGGGAACCCGCTGCATTGAAGGTGCAGCACGAAAGAGCAAACCCGGAGAACTGAAACATCTAAGTACCCGGAGGAAGAGAAAACAAATAGTGATTCCCCAAGTAGTGGCGAGCGAACGGGGAACAGCCCAAACCTGTGTGGTTAAGGCCACGCAGGGGTTATAGGACTACAATATGGACTATAAGTGGAAAGTGGAAGTTTCTGGAAAGAAACGCCATAGGAGGTGATAGCCCCGTACACGAATTCCACTTATTACCTAGTAGTATCCTGAGTACCGCGGGGTCGGAGACGCCCTGCGGGAATTTGCCGGCACCATCCGGTAAGGCTAAATACTCATAAGATACCGATAGCGAACAAGTACTGTGAAGGAAAGGCGAAAAGAACCTTGAACAAAGGAGTGAAATAGAACCTGAAACCATACGCTTACAAGCAGTTGGAGTCCGTCTTGAACGGATGACAGCGTGCCTTTTGCATAATGAGCCTACGAGTTACACCTCACTAGCAAGGTTAATCCGCTTTAGCGGAGCAGCCGCAGCGAAAGCAAGTCTTAACTGGGCGTATAGTTAGTGGGGGTAGACGCGAAACCTTGTGATCTATCCATGGTCAGGATGAAGTTCCGGTAACACGGGATGGAGGTCCGAACTGGTGAACGTTGAAAAGTTCTCGGATGAACTGTGGATAGGGGTGAAAGGCTAATCAAACTGGGAGATAGCTCGTACTCTCCGAAATGTTTTTAGGAACAGCCTCGATTTAATTGTCATAGAGGTAGAGCTACTGATTGGGCTAGGGGGCTTCATCGCCTACCGAACCCTGACAAACTCCGAATGCTATGACATCTAATCGGGAGTGAGTCTCTGGGCGCCAAGGTCCTGGGACGAGAGGCAAACAAACCAGATCATCAGCTAAGGTCCCCAAATGTATGTTAAGTTGCATCTAACGAGGTCGAATTGCACTGACAGCCAGGATGTTTGCTTGGAAGCAGCCATTCATTTAAAGAGTGCGTAACAGCTCACTGGTCGAGCGATTTGGCGTGGAAGATAAACGGGCATAAAACATACTACCGAAGCTATGAACGGCGCAGCAATGCGTTAGTGGTAGGAGAGCATTCCAAACGGCGCAGAAGGTGCCTCGTAAGAGGTATTGGAGCGTTTGGAAAAGAAAATGTAGGCATAAGTAACGATAATGCGGGTGAGAAACCCGCACACCGATAGACTAAGGTTTCCTGAACAACGTTAATCGGTTCAGGGTTAGTCGGGGCCTAAGGCGAATCCGAACGGATAAGTCGATGGACAACTGGTTAATATTCCAGTACTTGCTTTACTGCGATGGGGTGACGGAGTAGTGAAAGGTCTGCCTCCTGACGGAATAGGAGGTTAAAAAGCAAAGGTATACGGGCGGCAGGTAAATCCACCGCCTGTGCTGAAGCCGATAGTACCACAAGCCTTCGGGTGAGTGGATAATGACCCTAATCAGACTTCCGAGAAAACCCTCTAAGCTTCAGGTAACAGCAACCCGTACCGCAAACCGACACAGGTAGTCAAGGAGAATATCCTGAGGTGCTCGAGTGAGCCGCGGTTAAGGAACTAGGCAAGATAACCCTGTAACTTCGGGAGAAAGGGTGCCCTTCGAAAGGAGGGCCGCAGAGAAATGCATCTAGCGACTGTTTAACAAAAACACAGGGCTTTGCAAAATCGAAAGATGAAGTATAAGGCCTGACACCTGCCCGGTGCTGGAAGGTTAAGAGGAGAGGTTAGCCGCAAGGCAAAGCTTTGAATCGAAGCCCCAGTAAACGGCGGCCGTAACTATAACGGTCCTAAGGTAGCGAAATTCCTTGTCGGGTAAGTTCCGACCTGCACGAATGGTGTAACGACTGGATGGCTGTCTCGACCGCGAGCTCGGTGAAATTGTGATACCGGTGAAGACGCCGGTTTCCTGCAACGGGACGGAAAGACCCCGTGCACCTTTACTATAGCTTAACATTGTCTTTGGGTGAATGATATGTAGCATAGGTGGGAGACTTTGAAGCTGCGGCGCTAGCCGTGGTGGAGTCAACAGTGAAATACCACTTTTCGTTTATTTGAAGTCTAATCCCGTAACCACGGGAGACAGTGTTTGGTGGGTAGTTTGACTGGGGTGGTCGCCTCCAAAAAAGTATCGGAGGCTTTCAAAGGTACCCTCAGTACGCTTGGTAACCGTACGCGGAGCGCAATAGCATAAGGGTGCTTGACTGTGAGGCAGACAAGCCGAGCAGAGCCGAAAGGCGGATATAGTGATCCGGTGGTTCCGCATGGAAGGGCCATCGCTCAAAGGATAAAAGGTACGCCGGGGATAACAGGCTGATCCTCCCCAAGAGCTCATATCGACGGGGGGGTTTGGCACCTCGATGTCGGCTCGTCACATCCTGGGGCTGAAGAAGGTCCCAAGGGTTGGGCTGTTCGCCCATTAAAGTGGCACGCGAGCTGGGTTCAGAACGTCGCGAGACAGTTCGGTCCCTATCTGTTGTGGGCGTTAGAAATTTGAGAGGAGCTGACTCTAGTACGAGAGGACCGAGTTGGACAGATCTCTGGTGTATCTGCTGTGGCGCCAGCTGCATCGCAGAGTAGCTATATCTGGAAGGGATAAGCGCTGAAAGCATCTAAGCGCGAAGCCCACCTCAAGATAAGATTTCTTTTAAGGGTCGTTATAGATGATGACGTTGATAGGTTACAGGTGTAAAGTCAGTAATGGCATAGCCGAGTAATACTAATTACCCGTAGACTTTTTGCACGATATTGTTTTATATTGTCCTCTGAGATCTTGTTGAACTTTTCTATATCAGTATGTCGAACTTATTGATGAATTTAGGATTTAAGAAATAAGATTTAAGAAGTAGAAATACGTTCCTGAATCTTAAATCAAAAATCTTAAATCATTGTATAGTCTTAGGGTGACTATAGAAGCGGGGTTCACCTCTTCCCATTCCGAACAGAGAAGTTAAGACCGCATTCGCAGATGGTACTGCCCAGAAAGCGGTAGAGTATGTTGTTGCCCACTTTTAAACCCCAGTAGAAATACTGGGGTTTTTTTATGTCTATGATTTAATATCGAATATCGAACAAGGAATTTTGAACTCCGAAGTTTAACAGCCTTTTGTTGTTTATTTCAATATTCGATATTCTTTGTTCAATATTCATTATTGATTTGGATATGTTGTTGCCCAATTTTAAACCCCCGGTAGAAATACTTGGGTTTTATTTTATTGCTATTCCATTTACGATTGTTCAAGTTGTCAATAGCAAGGAATAGTTATTTTTGTAGGTACTATGAAATATACAAAGGAAGATATTATTCAGGAGTACAAGAATTTGAAAGCCCACTTGGGACATTCTCCTTCCAACAAAGAGTTTTTAGCAGAGACAGGTATTGACCAAAGAATATTGGGTAAATTATTTGGAGGTAGCCCATATTCTAAATTAGTAATGGAATGTGGCGATACTCCAAACGTCTTCAACAAACAAGGGACACAAATTGAACATATACTGACCCAATGGGGAACTTTGGTTAGAAAATTTGGCAAAATACCTCCGAGTGTAGAATGGGAACATAATAATTACAAACCAACAGTAGATGCAATTAGAAAAACTCATAAACTTAGATGGAATGAGTTCTCTATTAAATTCCTTGAATATTTTTCCAATAATCCTGAATGGCTTGATGTGGTGCATATGATTCCCATTGAAAAGGCAACTCTTAGGGCCATTCAAATTGCGCCAATTACAAAAATTGAAGGGGTAGAGT
>JABDCH010000015.1 GCA_013288205.1 Bacteroidota bacterium
GCTAATATGGGCAATATTACGGCTGCCGCACAAAAAGTAGGGATAACGCCACGCACGCATTACCGCTGGCTTAAAGAAGATCCTGAATATGCCGACGCAACGGAAAATATGAAAGACATTAGCTACAGGCGAGTGAAAGACAGCCTGATAGAAAAAGCCCTTAAAAAGATAGACGAGGGCGATACACCGATGCTAATGAAAATGCTCAGTATTTATTTAAAAAAGCTGCCAGACGAAATGGAAAGAGCAGCCCGTATAAACAATGTGCCTTTGGTAAGGGCCCGAATTAAATATATAGATACCCGGGAGGAAGCGGAAGAGATTATGAGAAGAAGGGGCCCGATCTAAGTCGGAGACCGCTAATATACAAGGCCACAAAGATGAGGAAGATGAATGTTGTAATGGTGTAAAATGGTTTTTACTATTTCTATTCCGGCGGCGACTATGGGAATTAAGCCAAGATATGTTATCGAACGTATCAACACATCATATCTTCGATTTGCATAAATCAATTTTATATTACCCTTTTTATCAACCCAATAGGGGTGCATTATCGTCTCTAATCCAAATGCTGTCAACATAAATCCGTATGGAATATACGGGTGTGAGGTAACAAAACCGTTTTTTCTCAAGCCGTATTTTTAAAATATCTCTTTTATTATCATCGATTCCTAATGATTTCCAAAAATCTACTAACGAGGTATGCTCCTTTCCTCTTAGATACTCAAGAGCCTTAATTATTAATTCCTTGTCTGTCAAAATATTGTATATTAACGAAGTAATTTAAAACCCTCGAAGAATCTTTTAAACAAGTCCATAATACTCTGATGTGCATCTGGTGGAATTAATGCACCAGCCATAACACTAAATATTGAGCCTGCAAATAAATTCTTCCAATCAATTCTTCCCAATTTTGAGACCATTTCCTCTAAGTGATCAAGTTTCTTATTGATTTTCTCGAACTCTGAAGTATTAATATTCTTCGTATTCTTAATGTCCTCTTTTAAGTTTTCGATTTTATCAACTATAAGTTTTTGTTCACCTACTGAAAACATTGAATTATCCTGGTCATTTACATCAAAATATTTTGAATCAGCCTCCATTTTTGCCCATTCGTCTTCGATTGAAATTTCACGAGACAAAGAAACTAGCCATTCTCTAAAGTAACTTATTATAATGGTCCACATTTTATTATGCAAAGTGGTATACGTAATTCTATCATTTCCTGGTGAAAATGTTACATTACTATCCGAAATCATAAAGTAATAATTGCTTTTAGAATGGATAATTTCAGTTATATGACTTCCTCCTGCCATAATGCCATTATCGGAAAACTTGAAATCATTGGGGGAGAGATCCTCAGAATTTTGAATTATCTGAAAAATCTGATTTCGTTGTGATAATAATAGCTTCATTTTATGCAATTTGAATACAAATATATTTGAAAAAATGATTATGTGTTTCTATAAATACGTAACCCGCCTGGGCTTGAATAGCCTTTTGTTCCGTTATTCTTGCAATATAAGATTATCATTTTCAATCCGCCACGGCGGATGGAGAATAACTAAAAAGCCACCACCCCGAAAGGTGGTGGCTTATACTCCACCAACACAAACTTCCTTGTTCTATTATAGTATCAATGCGTAACGATAAACGGCGCCGTTTTGTTATACCCGGTTGTATAAACGCGTAGCATGTAAGTACCCGAAGGAATTTTTGAAATATCAACCGGGATAATGGCACCTTGGTTTAAGTTGATATTCTTTTGGCTTAGTATTTCCCGTCCCATTAAATCATAAACGGATAATTGGTAAGAAGCATCCGGTATGTTTTCCGGCTGAACAAACAATTCATTATTAGCCGGAACAGGGTAAATTTTCAATTTATCTTCGTTATCTTCTATGATGGCAATACCCAGTACCTTATGGCCTATATGGAAGCTATCGCATACCGAACAACCATGGGCATCGGTAACACATACGTGGTATTCACCATTGCATAAGCTATCGGCAGCTTCTGCATAAGAGAAAAGAGTGTCGGAATAGGCATGTACGCGAGGCGACCAGGTGAACGTATATGGTTTTGCCCCACCACCTACATAGACTAATGCAATGCCATCGCATAAACTGCTATCGGGAACAACCGTATCGCGCACCATAAGGGTTAATGGCTTTGGCTCTGTAATGGTTGCGGAATCTTTTCCGCTGCAACCGTTATTGTCTGTAACCGTAACCGTATATGTTCCGGCAGATAAGCCGGTAGCCGTTTGGTTGGTTCCACCTGAAGGCTTCCAGCTATACGTATATGGTGAAACTCCACCCGAAGCACTGGCTGTTGCCTTACCATCATTTTTTCCGTAGCAACTGTCATTGGTTGCCGAAATGCTTACAGTCAATCCGGCGAGTATAGTGACGCTGTCTTTTACGCTGCATCCGTTGGCATCAGTAATAGTTACCACATATTTTCCGGCAGACAGGCCTGACATATGGTTTGAGGTTACTCCATTAGACCACAAATAGGTGTACGGACTTGTACCGCCTGTTACATAGGCCGTAGCATATCCGGTATTGTTGTTGCAACCCGTATTGCTATGGTATAGGGCAGCCGTAAGCCCCTTCGAAGTGATAGTTACACTGGTTGAAGTGGAACAGCCATTATGGTCGGTAATAGTTATAGTATAGGTTCCTGCAGATAGGCCGGTTGCTATGTAGCTGGTGCCCCCTGAAGGCGACCACATATAGGTGTAAGGACTTGTACCACCCTGGATTTTTGTTATTTCGGCGCTTCCATTATTACTGTTACAACTAGCGGATGTTACTCGTAAGGAATCTACTCGTATAGGGTATGGCTGGGTAATGGTTATAGAATCTTTCCCTGCACAGCCACCACTATCTGTAACTTCAACAGTATATGTTCCGGCAGATAAGCCGGTAGCCGTTTGATTGGTTCCTCCTGAGGGCTTCCAACTATACGTATATGGGGAAACTCCTCCCGAAGCACTGGCGGTTGCTTTACCATCATCTTTTCCATAACAGCTTACACCGGTTGCGGAAATGCTTACGGTAAGCGCACCGATAATAGTGACACTGTCTTTTACGCTGCATCCGTTGGCATCGGTAATGGTTACCACATATTTTCCTGCGGACAGGCCCGTCATACGATTTGACGTTGCTCCATTAGACCACAAATAGGTGTATGGACTTGTACCGCCTGTTACATAGGCCGTAGCATACCCCGTTTTGCTATTGCAACCCGTATTGCTATGGTATATTACGGCTACAGGTCCCTTCGAAGTAATAGTTACACTGGTTGAACTGGAGCATCCGTTGTGATCAGTAATAGTTACCGTATATGTTCCCCCAGATAGGCCGGTTGCTATGTAGCTGGTGCCCCCTGAAGGCGACCACTTATAAGTGTATGGACTTGTACCGCCCTGGATTGCTAATAATTCTGCGCTTCCATTATTACTATTACAACTGGCAGGCGTTACTCGTAAGGAATCTGCATGTATAGGGTTTGGTTGGGTAATGGTGATGGAATCTTTCCCTGCACAACCAGCGCTGTCGGTAACTTCAACGGTATATGTTCCGGCAGATAAGCCGGTAGCCGTTTGATTGGTTCCACCCGAAGGTTTCCAGCTATACTTATAGGGTGAAATGCCTCCTGATGCACTGGCTGTTGCTTTGCCATCATTTTTTCCATAGCAACTAACACCGGTAGCTGAAATGCTTACGGTAAGCGCACTAAGAATATTGACACTATCCTTTACGCTGCATCCGTGGGCATCGGTAATAGTTACCACATACTTTCCTGCTGAAAGGCCTGTCATATGGTTTGACGTTACTCCGTTAGACCACAAATAAGTATAGGGAGATGTTCCACCTGTCACGGAGGCGGAAGCATATCCGGTATTGTTGTTGCAACCTGTATTGCTGTGGTATATGGTAGCTACGAGCCCCTTCGAAGGGATAACTACGCTGGTTGTAGAGGAACAACCATTGTGGTCGGTAACGGTTAAAGTATATGTTCCGGCAGATAGGCCGGTTGCCCTATTGTTGGTGCCACCTGAAGGTGACCAGGAATAGGCATAGGGACCCGTACCCCCGACGATGTTTGATACAAAGGCGCTTCCATTATTGCTATTGCAAGTAGCGGGTGTAATTTGTACGGAATCTGCATGTATAGGGTATGGCTGGGTAATGGTTATAGAATCTTTCCCGGTGCAGCCACCGCTGTCAGTAACCATAACTGTATATGTTCCGGCAGATAAGCCAGTAGCTGTTTGATTAGTTCCTCCTGTAGGTTTCCAGCTATATGTATAGGGGGAAACTCCTCCTGATGCACTGGCTGTTGCTTTACCATCATTTTTCCCATAGCAACTGACACCGGTAGCTGAAATACTTACATTCAATGCACCGAGTACAGTAATGCTGTCTTTTACACTGCATCCATTCACATCGGTAATGGTTACCACATATTTTCCTGCCGACAGGCCTGTCATGTGGTTTGCCGTTCCTCCATTAGACCATAAATAGGTATATGGCGATGTTCCACCTGTTGCACTAGCGGAAACGTATCCGTTATTGCTATGGCATCCGGCATTAGCACAATATATGACAGGAGTAATTTTAGCTCCTCCTATGGTAAAGGATTGTATGGCGCTATCTCCTTTGGCATCTTTCAACTTCAAATAGTATCTACCGGGACATAAATTCGAGTCGATTCGTAAGGTAGTTGCTCCATTGCTCCAGCGATAGGTATAGGGAGACGTTCCGCCGGACACTAAAGAATAAGCTTTTCCATTACAAACTTTACAGTTGGTAGAGTTTGAAAGATACATGGAATCTATTCGCAACTGCGCTTCGGTTTTGATAAAACCCATCGAAACCATTAGCAGTAAAAAGACAATTTTTGTTTTCATGACATATTGGATTTAGAAAGTGTACATTTTTTATTGATTATTATAACAGATATGATTAAATATATAAATAGAGTTAATTTTGTATTACCATAAATTTCTTTGTCTCCATGACACTTCCCGAGTGGAATTGCATGTAATAAATACCCGCGCGTAAACCGGTAGCATAAAATATTTCCGAATGACTGCCTTCGGGTTCGCCAATTTGTTTTTCAGAAACTATTCTTCCCAGCACATCATATACCGTAAAGGTTGCTATGCCGCCTTGCGGAAGGGTAAAACCAACCGTATATGATTGTTGCACGATAGTAGGATAAAGGGTAACAAGCGAAGTGGGCCGTAATATATTTTGCACACCTAAGGTGCTTCCCACGTTATTAAACTCTGCTGCTACATGTCCTTGTGTGCCCCAAACTGCCATGCGAAATAGCTTGACATCAGTAACGCCCGGAGCCATATCCATGGGTGGATTGGTGCGGACTGCACGCAGTTGCGAAAGTTCTTCCAATATGGAAGTAGAATCGGGCAATACATTATGCACTTTGCTAACTACTACATCCAATGGCAAACCATTGATGCCTGTATTACCAATGAAATCGGTATTGGCGGCCGGAGCAGTTAAATCTTGCCAGGTTGAATCGGTGGTGGAGCCTATTTTATTGCTGGTGCCCCAATCATTATACCCGCTGAAAACATTACAATTTGTGCCATTGCCAAGCAAGGGCATATAGGCTTGAGGCTGATTGTTAATATGATTCAATAGCAGCGTAAGTGTTCCGCTGAAATTATCGGTGTTTATCATGGGAAGTTTTGATGAGAGCAGATTCCATGACATACAGGCAATAGATAATTTTCCGGAAGTGTTGGTAAGATTAATCAACCCGCTGGTACGTGCCCAGTCACCTTCGTTCCACATGCCTTCTGCATCCATTCTTCCCCCTTGTGTAACACTAAATAAGTTTTGGCAATCGCCCGTAGCGCCTGCCAGTAGTGATATTTGTCCATTTGTATTTCCTCCGGATGATAATACGGGTCCTCCTGTTGCTTGCACCATGGCGGTATTGCCATAGCCGGGATAAAAGCACATCATGGTTACATCGCTGTTTTCAACTTGGTTAATCCATAGTCCTATGCTGCAAGGTTGTGTCCATTGAGGGCCTCCGGCATTAAACTGGTCTCCGAAAATGCGTCCGCCCGGTTGGTCGGCATCTTCTACAACCAATCCTTCAGGCCCTGCGTTTGAATAAGGAGTAGTAAGCAATAAATCTTTTATGGTAATCCGGCTTGGGCCTTTGCACAGCATCAAGGGGCCTGCTGTTTTACCCGACCACGCTATGCTGGTAGTAGCATTGGTGCCCGTTCCGAGGCCATCGCCTATAATTTGCATATCGCTATTGGCAGGTACAACCAAGGTAGTGTCTGCATTAAAGAATCCGAATGGTATATGAACAACAGGTTTGCTTCCAAGGGGCATCATGGCTGCAGAATCTATCTTCGATTGAATTTCTTTGGCATCATTACCTGTCTTTTTAGCTACATCAAATATTTTCCGGTTCGGGTTTTGTGGAGTGCCCGGCAGCTTAATAGTATCGGGTATAGGAATAGCCGTAGTATCAAGCACCGAATTATCAAGCGGATAAAATTGTCCCCATGCTTCATCGGCTGCTGAAACAAAGCCTGCAGGGTTTTTTGTCAAATCCGTATTGGTGCCATCTAACAGTGTCCACTCACTTACCTGGAACCATTGTTGATATGTGTTAACACCTCCATTTTCAAAGCTTGGATTAAGCGCCAGGTTGGCATGAGATAAGTTTTCGACAAAAGAAAAGTTATCGTACCAAACGGTTCCTGCGCTGGTTGGCAAGTAATCATCTTCCAGGAATAACTGGGCGCTTGCCGCATTGGCAGGGGCTGTAAGCGTTTTAGTGTAATTCGTCCAGCTATTGGTTCCGGTTATTACGCCTACTGTATCAGAACGAATATATCCCAATGGGATAGCGCCCGGGCCGGGAGGATTGGATGAAGCGTACCATAAAACCAATATGTAGGCATGGGTAGTAATAGCATTGCTTTTCATCCATCCGGAAATAGCATACGAACTATCTGCATGAATTTTTATATCCTGGTATACATAACGGGGAAACATAGCCAATACCATTTGCTCGCAATAGGTTCCATTTTCAGCGCCTGTGTTTACAATGGAACGACCCCCTGCGGTAGTTGCCAGCCAAGGCCATTCATTAGACAGTGCCTGTAATTCATACATGCTGTAATTACTCGGAGTTTTAATATTGTATGATATTGGATTGCCGCCCCCGGTGAAGGTTTGCCCGGTTTCTACGTCAAGCGTATCCCATTTATAGCCCCAATTATTAGATGCAAGCAATTGGAAATTGAGCGGGGAAGAGCCTCCGCTGCTTACAGGTGCCGAAACGGTATATTTAACGGCTTTTCCTGAGGTTCCATGGGGTAAGTTCCATTTTACACCAAAAGGTTGAATTTGGGTTGCAAAGCTGGTATTCGGGTTACCATCAATAGCTTTTTCAACTTGTTTGCCGATATTGAAATTGCTGCCGAAACCGTGGTCCCAGGTATCATACTGCGGTTGCACGGGCCAGTCCGTCCATTTGGAGTTAATTTTCGATTCGGTATTACCTATAAACATATTATCCGTATTAGTTCTCACAGGCGCTAACGAATCTTTTGTGGCACGGATAATATTGTCGAGCATAACGGTGCTGCTTCCGGCATTGGTGTAAAATGAATCTACATTGCTGTAAATCTTGTTTCCTCTCTGGTAGTTTTCATAGCCATTGTAAAAGCATTTTGAATTGATGGATATATTATTCACCACCGCATTTTTATAGGGAGAAGAGTTGATATCGCATATAGTAGAACGTACAAAAACATTATCATATATCTGGCAATACCCTATGCATTGCTGAACGGCATACCCGCAATCTTGAAAATAGCACCACCATACCCATTGGTCTAGGCTGTTCCAGTTGCAGCTGGCTATGCCGCTTTCGCAGCCAATGAATTTGCAGCGTACAATAGCGTTCTCCGCCTGGCCCTGATTAGGTGCGCTGAAATCGAGTCCGATGGCGTTTTTAAAATCTTTAAATACTAAATCGCTGAATTCGCAATGGGTAGAAAATGAACCTGTTTTAAATATACCCCTATAAGCATTGTTGTTTCCTTCGAAAGTTAAGCGGCTAACCCGCAGATACCAACCTTGCAAATTGAACATGGCGCAACCCGAACTACCGGCGGACTTGAGCGAAGGTCCTTTCCAGGAAATAATAGTGGTGGAAGGATCTTCCCCAATAATGGCCATATCGGCGTAATCGCCACCCGGATTATATAATGAATCGGCAATTACATAGGTACCTGCCGGAAAATAAAGCACATTAAAACTATCTTTAGATGAGTTGCGCAAAGCTTGCAAAGCTGCATTAATAGCAGGAGCATCGTTAGTAACACCATCGCCTTTTGCACCAAAGTCGGTTTTTACGTTCTTCCAGCTTTTAAACGGGCCCGAAAATTCTTCACCGGTTTGATAATAGGAAATTACCTGCGCGAATCCTGGCCGGGGAATGGCAGATAATATAAGGAATGCAAATAGTAAAGTAATTTTCTTCATGGTCGGGTTGAGGTTGGTGTGCTGCTATGTATCGAATATAGTAAGAAATGAACGTAAAATAACTCTTCTGTTTACTTAGAACGAACCTACTATACGGGATGTTGGGTAGAGCCAGGCGCATTTGCCAGTAGTAAGCTGATAACCATTCATATAGTTTTATTGTAAAAGACGTTACATAGGGATAATTTACAAATGCTATTTTTGACCCCCTTAACCCCCTGCTCAACATTGTGGAGATAAAACAGTATTCAGTAAAAAGACCTTTCAGGGGCATAGTGGCAGGTATTCATGCTTGGGGCAAAGGCATAGTATTTACGTTATTGTTTTTACTGCTTGCCCTTTCGGGGAATGCCCAAAAAGCCCCCGGCGTTGCAAATGGCAAAATCATTGGAAGGATTGTAGATTCGACCACCGGGCAGCCTGTTCAGTTTGCATCCATCAGTTTGGCTTTACAAACAGATAATAAGGAAATCAATGGCATGATGACCGATGATAAAGGCGCTTTTGTATTAACCAATGTCGCAGAAGGAACATATAAGCTTAGTATTTTTTCCATAGGGTATAAGTCTGGTGTTAAAAACAATATTGTAGTAAGTAAAGCTATTCCGAACGTTACTATTGGCGATGTAAAACTGGTTAATACAACCAGTAAACTATCAGATGTTACAGTGGCTGCCGATAAAAATGTTATCGAAAACCATGTAGATAAAATGGTGTATAATGTTGATAAGGACATGACTTCGCAAACAGGAGTAGCAGCCGACGTGCTAAAAAAAATACCGCAGGTAGATGTAGATGTGGACGGTAATGTCGAACTGCAAGGCAACGCCGATATTCGTTTTTTAATAGATGGGAAACCATCTACTGTTTTTGGAAACAATTTGGCCGATGTGTTGCAATCTATTCCAGCCAGTCAGATACAAAGCATAGAAGTAATCACCAGTCCCGGAGCTAAATATGAAGCCGAAGGAACAGCAGGAATTATAAACATCATTCTTAAAAAGAGTAAGGTACAGGGTATAAATGGTAATGTGTCGCTTTCTGGTGGTACACGGCTCGAAAATGGTTCGTTTAATTTGAACGCCCGCAAAGGAAATTTTGGCGCTCATGCCTATGTTTCGGGGAATGCGCAACTTACATCAACCACACAAAACACTATAACCAATACAGCCAAGGACACAGGCTCTACCACCTCACAATTATTGCAAAACGGGCCGAGCGATTTTTGGAGAAGAGGCTACCAGTCAGGTGCCGGGATTGATTGGGACATTACCCCGAAAAACAATATTACGGCCAATGTAGGCTATAGTTATTATGGCAACAGCAATGCCGGAACTATGAATAGCGAAACGGTGATCAGGGATGCATCGGAGAATGTGCTTTCCGATATGAGTGATATACTGGCTGCATCCAATCATTTTAACCAGCATACGTTGGATGAGAATGTAAATTACAAACACACCTTTACCAAAAAGGATGAGGAGTTGGATATGTGGGTTGGCAACTCTACTAACACCAGCGATTTGTATTATATGCAAACAGCACAATATCCTACGAATAATTATATCTACAGTGGTTCGTATGGAGAAAACCCGGGAACATCGCAGGAAACGCATTTCTCCATGGATTATACCGACCCGATAGGAAAGGGCGTTACCATTGCGGCAGGGGGCATGGCTGTGTTAGATAATATAACAAGCACATCGAATGTATACCTGCTCGACCCAACTGACGGGAATTATAACTACAGCACCACTCAATCATCTTCGTTAAATTATAAAAGCAATATATACGATGGATATGTTTCAGGCAGCGGGCAGCTTTTCAAATGGCTCGATGCCCAGGCAGGCGCGCGTTATGAGTATACTGAGATAAACGCGACTTATTCTAACTCAGGGAATGTAGGCATACAACCCTATGGTTCATTTATTCCTTCTGTTTTGTTTTCACACACGTTTGCCAAAAACCAAACTCTTAAAATGAGTTATAGCCGCAGGATTCAGCGTCCCAATTACGGTAATTTGAATCCTTTCGTAAATGCCAGCAACCCTCAAAACATTACTACCGGAAATCCGGGACTACAACCTGAAATTGGCGATAAGCTTGAATTAGGTTATAATAAATCACTTGGTAAAGGAAAAGATATTTACCTGACACTTTTTTACCGTGATAATACACACGATATACAGCCCTATACAACATATTACTCTGCTTATCGCGTAGGCGATTCAACGTACGATAATACATACGTTACAGTACCTTCCAACATTGGGCATGAAACTAATATCGGAGCCAATATTTTTGCTTCCATACCCGTTGAGAAGAAACTTACGTTTCGTTCAAACATCTCACTTTATCAACGGTATATTAATACCGGGCTCAGCACAGGAGGAAATATAAGCGGGTTTAATTATCGCCTGAATTTAAATACTACTTACAAATTCAGTAAAACCCTAACAGCAGAGGCCTTTATTAATTACAATTCTTCAAGGATCAATGCCCAGGGAACATATCCGGCATTTTTAACTTATAATTTCGCTATCCGCAAAGATATATTTAAAGACCAGGGTAGTATTGCCCTTACAGCTACTAACCCGTTCAATTACTATATTAATCAAACAACCAACCTCACAGGCGATAATTTCACACTCGTAAATACACGTGAATTGCCTTACCAGTCATTTGGAATCAACTTTACCTATAAGTTCGGTAAATTAGAATTTAAGAAGGAAAAAGAAACGGAAGATCCTAACTTAAATCCTCCTCAGGAGAATTAAGCGTCATTTTATTCTAATCTGTCTCGTGGTTAACCTCATCAAAGTCACACACATGTGGTGATTCGTTAGCCTGTTGTAACTTTTTAAAATAGCGCTCCGTCTCATGCAAAAAGAAAACGGTAAGTAAACACACACAACATCGCATGATGATAATTACAAATAAGTACGCTATAGTGTTTTTATTATGGGCGTTGCTGGCTGCCATAACGGGAAGCGCTCAGAAAGCTTCTGCAAATGGAAAAGGTAAGATTACCGGCAGGATAATAGATTCTGCCACCGGGCAGCCAGTCCAATTTGCTTCTATTAGTTTGGCTTTGCAAACAGAGGATAAAGAGATTAATGGCATGATGACTGATGATAAAGGAGCTTTCGTGTTGACTAATATTGCAGAAGGAACCTATAAAGTGAACGTTTTTTCCATAGGATATAAATCGGGTGTTAAAAACAACATTGTTATAAGCAAAACAAGCCCAAGTGTTAATATAGGTGACATAAAACTGTCGAGCATTAGCAGCAAACTAAAGGATGTAACTGTGGCTGCCGATAAAAATACCATTGAATATAAGGTTGATAAAACAGTATATAATGTAGATAAAGATGTGACTTCGCAAACGGGAGTTGCTACCGACATATTGAAAAAAATACCGGAGGTGGTAGTAGATGTAAATGGTAACGTTGAGCTCCAGGGGAATGCCGACATACGGTTTTTGATCAATGGAAAACCTTCTACTATTTTTGGTAATAACCTGGCCGATGTATTGCAGTCTATTCCGGCAAGCCAGATACAAAGCATTGAGGTTATTACCAGTCCCGGAGCAAAATATGATGCCGAAGGAGCTGCCGGAATCATCAACATTATACTTAAGAAGAGTGAGGCAGAGGGCATCAATGGAAGCCTTTCTTTATCCGGCGGCACCCGGCTTGAGAATGGGTCCTTTAACCTGAGCGCCCGCAAGGGTAATTTTGGCGCTCATGCCTTTTTAAGCGGAAATGGCCAATTGATATCTACTACGCTTAATTTTATAAATCGTTCCGGGCAGGATACGGGTTCTACTTATTCACATTTGCTGCAAAATGGTCCAAGTAATTATAATAGGGCCGGTTATCAATCGGGCATGGGATTAGATTGGGACATTACACCAAAGGATATTATTAGTGGGGATTTGGGGTACAGCTATTTTTCAAATAATAATATTGGAACCTTTACTAGTGAGAATAGCATAACAGGTGCATCGGGAAACGTGCTTTCTGATGCTACCAATGCTATAAACCTTGTTCAAAATGGCCACGAGGCGGAAATTAATTGGGACATCTCATACAAACATACTTTCAATAAGAAAGATCAGGTGTTAGATATCCAGGTTAGTTCTCCCTCATGGAATAACTTCATACACTATATACATACCGAAAAGAACTTGTCAAATGATTCTACCTACAGCGGTTCGTATGGCGACAATCCGGGAAGTTTTAAAGAAAAAAACATATCAGTGAATTATGCCCAACCTATAACAGAAAATATCTCATTAGAAGCTGGCGCCAAAGCAGTGCTGGAACATATAACCAGTACTTCTGATGTTTATTTACTCGACCCGGCGGCAGATAATTACAATTACAGCACTACACAGTCTTCCTCATTAAATTATAAAAGCGATGTATATGCAGCATACCTTTCGGTGGGTTTAAAATTGTTTAAATGGTTGGATTTAAAAACAGGTGTCCGCTACGAATACACACAATTAAATGCCTCCTTTTCACCATCTGGAAATGTGGATATAAAACCATACGGAATGTTTGTTCCTTCAGCCACTTTTTCACATACTTTTAAGAATGAACAAACGCTGAAACTCACGTATAGCCGTAGGATTCATCGCCCTGATTATTTTGATTTAAGTCCATTTGTCAATGCGGGCGATCCCCAGTATATTTTTACCGGGAACCCTGCTTTGCTGCCTGAAATAAGTGACAAGATTGAATTGGGATATAATAAAGCCATTAAAAAAGGCGGTAATCTTTATCTTACACTTTTTTACCGGGTAAATACACACGACGTACAGCCCTATTCAACATATTATCCCACTTACAAAATAGGCGATTCAACATACAACAATGTGTCTGTTACAATACCTGAAAATATTGGGAGGGAAACGAATATTGGAACAAATATTTTTGCTTCTATACCTATAAAGAAGAAAATAGCCCTGCGTTCAAACATTTCTCTTTACTATCGCGATATCAATACCGGGCTTAGTACGGGAGGCAATATAAGCGGGTTCAATTACAACCTTAACCTGAATGGCACTTACAAGTTTAGTAAAACACTAACGGCTGAAGTTTTTGCTAATTATAACTCAACCCGTATAAATGCCCAGGGTACATACCCCGCTTTCTTCAGCTATACTTTTGCAATCCGTAAAGAACTATTTAATGAAAAAGGCAGCATTGCCATTACGGCTACAAACCCTTTTAACTATTACGTTAATCAAACAACTAACCTTACGGGTAATAATTTTACGGTAGTAACTACAAACCAATTCCCATATCAGTCGTTTGGCTTTAACTTTACATACAAGTTTGGAAAATTAGATTTTAAGAACGAAGGAAGTAATTCTAATCCGAATGATTCGGAGGAGAACTAAACGTTAATGACTTGCCGGTTTTTTAGTTGGTGTCTTTGTCTGCTTTTTTTGCAGCCCTTTTTGCAATGAGGCCATCATATCATGTGCAATAACAGTGAAGTACTTTTCGCCTATAACGTTGGGGTCGTTTTCGGTATAAGGGAAATAAGTAGTTAATATGCCTTTTGCCAAATAATGCTTTTGCATATCCACGATGGAATAATGCACGGTAACTTGTCTGCGGTAATTACTTTGGGTAAGATCTTCCGTAGTAGTGTTGGAAACATTTTTAATATCTACCTCGTTGACAAAAACCACTATATCGCTTCCATATTCTTTATTCAAATAAGGCAGTAGTTGTGGGTTGCCGATATGCACATTCATAAAGCGTTTACTGTAATCCATGGGCACTTGCAATTGTCCGTTATTTACAAAATGCTTCTTCTGCTGTTTAGGATCAAATTCCGCATGATTTTCGCCTGTTGAAGAGTCAGTTGGAACTAAATCATAATTATACCCGATAGAGCCATAAATGTAATGCAGGATGGTATCTTTAGAAACCGGTTTTTGTATGAGCGATATGGTTGAATATGTGTGTTTAAATGTAGCGTAAAGAGCAAGGTCCATCTGGGAACGGAATGCTTCCGTTATTTGATTGTAAGTAAGATGCGTTTTGCTGTTTACTGCTTTCCCTATAGCATTCATAAACATAGTAGTCTTGAACGGAACTAATAGTATTTTATGCTTTACAGGCATAGCTTTTGCGCTATCTGCCTCTTGTTGTGAAATTACAGGACTGCAAGAAAGCAATAGGCCCAAGTAAACAATAAACCGGAAATGGGAGAGGTATGATTTAAGATGGTTGCGCATCGTATTTCTTAAATCGAGAAGAATATTTTATTTATGGAAAAGCCTCCCAATATCAAGCCCGTTGGCATACACAATAACAGTGAGGAGTAATATCATTCCGGCCCATTGGGCGTATTCCATCACCTTTTCATTGGGTTTGCGGCCCGTAATCATCTCATAGAGCAGGAACATTACATGCCCCCCGTCGAGTGCAGGAATAGGCAGAATATTGAAGAAGGCCAACATAATGGAAATAAAGGCAGTCAGCAGCCAGAAATGACCCCAGTCCCAGACGGTTCCGTAGGCTTTGGCAAAAGATATAAAGCTACCCATTTGTTTGTGGGCATCTTTCACAGTAACCATCAATCGCAGTTGCTTGGCAATGCTTTTTACTTTTACCACAGCCATATTAAACCCGGCCGGAAAGCTTTGAAAGAATGAGTAGGATTTTCGTACCAGTTTAAAAGTATCGGCATTAGCAAAAAAACCAACCGTCCCTTGGTCGCTTATATGCACTACCGGATAATTTATATGTCCGTTCGATTTTACGGTGAGGAAGGTATATTTCCCCGATAATTTTTGAACGGCAGCAGCAAAATTCTGGTAATAAGGTGTTTTCATAGTATCAACCCCAAGGATAGAATCTCCTTTTTTCAACCCTGCAAAATATGCTCCTGTGTTAGGCGCAACTGAATCAACACAAAAACGTTGCAGCGGCACCAAGAAGCCTTTCATATCATTTAAAATGGCGGAAGCGCTGTCCTTCGGTATGTTTATATCAACCACTTTGCCGTTTCTTTCTACTTGTACAGATTTCGGGATGTCTAAAAGAATATCCATCGAAACAGAATCCATACTTAGGACTGTTTTATGGTCTATGCCCACAATAACATCGGTTGATTTAAACCCTAATGAAGTAGCCAGTTGATCGCAATAAATGCCATTTGTTGCGCTTTTAACAGGCATGTAAGCAGATCCATAGGCATTCAGGAAAAAACAGTAGATAAGAACACCCAGTATTAGGTTTACGGTTATACCGGCCACCATCACTATCAATCGTTGCCAGGTAGGTTTGGCACGGAATTCCCAGGGTTCTGCAGGTTTTTTCATCTGCTCCTTATCCATAGACTCGTCTATCATCCCCGAAATCTTTACATACCCACCCAATGGAAGCCAGCCTATACCATATTCAGTATCACCTCTTTTATATTTGAAAAGCGAAAACCAGGGGTCGAAAAAGAGGTAGAATTTCTCTACCCGTATTTTAAAAATGCGCGCAGCCGTATAGTGTCCTGCCTCGTGCAGGAGAATCAATATAGAAAGACCGAGAAGAAACTGCGAAATTTCAACAATTACACCCATAATAAGCTTGCAAAGAGGACAAAGTTAATTCAATTTTCATACGGACGTAAAAACAGCGTTAATGTTCTAGGGCTTTGTTTTCTTCCTTAATCCGTACCGATAACATAAAGAGGTTCAGAACAGTAAAAATAACAGCCGTATAATAGAGATGAAATGTGAGCGGAATAATGGCAATTTCACCAATTACAATCACATAATTAGGGTGTTTGATATACTTATAAGGTCCTTTCTTTACGAGAGGAAACGTGGGGGCACGATAAATTTTTGTATTCCAGAATTTTCCCAGCGAAGCAATAACCCAAACCTTAAGCAGGATAAGCAGAAAATAAGCAAGGAGGAAAAATAAGGAATATGAAACCGGGCGCATAGTGTAATATTCGGTAATGAGTGAAACAATGAATAAAACGTGCAGTATTACAATAAAAGGGTAGTGTGCTTTTCCATACTCCACGGCGCCATTTTGCAACAGCCATTTTTCATTTCTGCGTGAAAGAAGCAATTCTCCAATACGCAAAAAAATGATAAAGGAAATAAACAGGATGAAAGCCATATTAGTTTTTATTCATTCGGAGCAGGGCCATTTCGCTGGAGAATCCCGGTCCCATAGCCAGCATTAATCCGTACCCGTTTTTAAATCCTGAGGAAAAAAATCTTTCTAACACATAAAGAACCGTCGGGCTTGACATATTGCCATTTTCGGCCATTATTTCACGGGTGTTTTTCAAAAAATCTCCTTCAATTGGCAGGGCTTCTTTGTAAGCTGAGAGTACCTTTTTCCCACCCGGATGAAAAATGAAATTGCTGATATCAGAAAGTTGTAATCCCTGCTTTTCCAAAAAAGAGATGATATCGTTGTATATGTTTTTTGTAATGATAGCCGGAATATCCTGCGAAAATAAAACTTTGAATCCTTCATTCAAAAATTCCCAGCCCATCACATCAAGGCTATCGTAATACAACTTGCTTTGCGAGGCGAGAACGGAGACAGTACTTCTTATGTTGTTTTTGTGGTTATCGCCTGTTATGATGCAAGCCGCAACCCCATCGGAAAAAAGGCTTGAGCCAATGAAATTGCTTTTGCTATAATCGTTTCGTAAAAAAGTAAGCGAACATAACTCCAGCGACACAAGTAATACTACTGCATCCCGATTAGCTTTGGCAACCAGACTGGCTTTTGAAAAGCCCGAAACCCCGCCTGCACAACCCAAGCCAAAAACAGGTGTGCGATTGATATGCTGGTTCAGCCGCATTGCATTAATGATAAGTGAATCTAAACTGGGGGTAGCCAACCCGGTGGAAGAAACAAAAATAATGTCGGATATGGCTTCCTTTTTTAATTGAGTCGAAGCGATACATGCTTCGATAGCCTTTATGGAATATTCCAGGGAAAGGCGAATATACTCTGCATTTTGTTCCCCGAAGGTGTGAGGCTTTTTATAATAATCGAGTGGTTTGCAGAAATTACGGGTTTGTATTTCCGTATTTTTAAAAGCGCCCAGCATTCTTTCAATGTCCGGGAAAGATGGCATAAATACTTCCTTGGCACATTGCTGTGCTTCTTCCTGGCTTATTTTATAAGGGAAGTCAATAACGGATACAGAGGCTAACGAAGGCATAGGCTTTAATTAGTAAGATGAATTCATAGTAAAAAAGTTGGTTGGAAGAGTACCAGCCAACTTTTCCTTATAGCCTATATGGACTATTTCAAAAGTACTTTATTTCTTGCCACTCGCAAGTATAACTATTCCACCAAGTAATAAAACTCCCCCTACAATGGGTGACCATTGCACCGGGTGATTTTCTTTTTTATCAATCTGAACAGGACCTATATCTGCCACTTTTTTGGTGGTTACATAATTAAATCCTGTGTAAAGCATCATCAGTATTCCTAATGCGACCAATATTATTCCGAGTTTTTTCATCTGAAAGTATTAAAAATTAATGCAGGAAACCCTTAAATGGGTTTGCCACCCCTTATCAGCCTCAACAGAATTGCAATGATGGCAAGTACAAGTAATATATGTATCAGGTATCCTGCACTATATGCAAAAAAACCGATCGCCCAACATATCACTAATATTACGGCTATGATATACAATAATGATCCCATAAGAAGTTTTATTTAAGGTTATTTTTTATAGTAGAGTGCACACAGTTATTCAATGTTAAACAATTCGCAGTAACCATAGAATTAGTAATATAAGAGCTATTAGCAATAGCAGGTTAATAAGGTCGCCCACTCCGGCTGCAAGGCCAAGTATCCACAAAATCAATATTACTATAATAACTATCCACAATAGGCTTAAAGCGGCTCTTTCGCCCCCGTCATACCCCGCACTGCCTTCGTAAGCGAAAACAGGAGTATTTTGTAGGGCTGAAGTTGCACTCTTGGCAACAGCAAAAGGTTGACTAAGTGTTTGCTTTGTATTTGCCAGGGCATGCTTTATTTTTAAAGGTGCCTTTTTATTTGCCGGAAGATCCATCAACGTAGTATTGGGTTGATTGTTTGTCGCAACATATTGTTCCGGTATGCCAGGTAATTCAGGTGAAGTAAGTGAAGTTACTACAGCTTTTTTTCTTTCCGGCTTAATTGCTGCGTAATTAACGGAAGGAGCTTTTTTAGATATGTCCACATAGTATCCTTCGCGGTAATGCCTTTTAACGATAGATATATTGGAACTACAGGAAGAAAGCAACATGCTTGCAAGAATGCAAAGCGAACTGAAGGTTAGTAGTTTTTTCATGGTTTTGTTTTTTAGGTTTATACGTAGTAGGTGAACACGTGTTCAAAACTAGGTTTTATAAAAAGGAAATATGGCTATATTCGATAAACTAATGAAAAGCCCGGACTAAGCCATTCATTTGCTGGTCAAATTTAAATAGTGTTCTTAAAGATGGCTTAATCTGCAAATTACTTTTTGCAACAAGCTGTCGCCATGATCCGCGTTTCCTTATCACTTTCCATATAGTCGGAAATGGCAGGGTTCGCTATAAAATGGCCTTGCTCCATGCACTTTTCAACAACAGCCGGAATTTCTGTGAACCCGATCTGGTCTTTCAAAAAGGCATGGACGGCAATTTCGTTGGCCGCATTCAGAATACAAGGCATATTGCCGCCTTTTTTCATGGCATCGAAAGCTAATTGTATGGCAGGAAAAGAAGTAAAATCAGGTTTTTCAAAGGTGAGGGAAGGATAGGATGCAAAGTCAAACCGCTTGAAGGAAGAATACACACGATTTGGATAAAAGAAGGCATATTGAATCGGCAGTTTCATATCGGGCAAACCCATTTGTGCTTTGATGGAGCCATCTTCAAACTGCACCAATGAATGAATGATAGATTGCGGATGAATTATGACTTCAATCTGTTCGGGGCGAAGTGCAAATAGCCAGGCAGCTTCGATAATTTCAAGTCCTTTATTCATCAGCGTTGCCGAGTCAATGGTTATTTTGGCACCCATGCTCCAGTTGGGGTGTTTCAGGGCATCTTCCTTTTTAACCGTTTCCAAAAACTTGCTGTCTTTTCCACGGAATGGTCCGCCGGATGCGGTAAGAATAATTTTTTCAATCGTATTATGGAATTCTCCGGCCAGGCATTGAAAAATAGCGGAGTGTTCCGAATCAACCGGGTAAATGTTCACTCCCTTTGCTTTAGCTGCTTCGGTAACCAATGCGCCTGCAACTACTAATGTTTCTTTATTGGCAAGGGCTATTTGTTTTCCGGCCTCAATAGCAGCCAGCGTGGAGCGCAAGCCTGCAAAACCCACTATGGCCGCCAATACTATATGGATGCTTTCCATTTGTACTACTTGGCAAAGTGCATCGGCCCCCGCATATACTTTTATGTCGTGTTTTTGCAGGGCATCTTTTACATAAAGGTATTTCGATTCTTCCCCTACTACAATTGCATTGGGCAAAAATTCTATAGCCTGTTGAATCAATAAGTCGGCATTGTTTTGAGCGGTAAGCACTTCAACCTGCAGCTTATCCATATTGGCACGCACAATATCGAGCGCTTGTTTACCGATAGAGCCGGTAGAGCCAAGAATGGCGATATTTTTTTTAGCGGGTTGTGTCATTTTGCGGGGCTAAAATACGCATTAAATCTGCAGGAAAGCAAGACGGGTAGCCCTCTAAGTTATCTGAATAAAATATTTTTGTACCTTTGGCTATACAAATCAAAAACAAAATACCTATGAAAACCATTATTTCAGCTATTGCCATTGCTGCAGCCTTTTCCGCATGTACCCCTATGGGAAATAAAAATATGGCAGATGACAGGGTTTCAAAAAATGAGGCCATGATGACTAAGTTTTACGATGAAGTAATCAATAAGCACAATACAGCGATGATTGATTCTCTCGTCGCTTCTGATTATGTGGAACATTGCGTTACTCCCGGATACACCGCTGACCGCAACGGGCTAAAGAAAGGATGGGAAGATTTTGTTAAGGCATACCCGGATATGAATTGCAAAATACACTTTATGGTAGCAGATTCGGATTGTGTAACTACACAATATACCTTTACAGGAACCAATACCGGTTCTATGATGGGTATGCCTGCTACGGGCAAAAAGGTAAATGTTGACGGTGTGGATATTGTACGTTACAAAAATGGCAAAGCAACGGAACACTGGGGATATATGGAAGAAATGAAAATGATGATGCAATTGGGCATGATGCCCGGCATGGGAGGAAGTGACAGCACTAAAGCTGACAACAGCAAAAAAATGTAAATAAAAGAACGCAGTTTAGTTAAACAAAAAAGCCCCGTAAATGGGGCTTTTCTTTTTATACAGAGATCCCTTATTAAATATTAAATACTCTCGAAATAGAAAACCCTAATTTAAAGCCGCCTTTCAGCCAGTTGCTTTGTGTGTAAGGAATAATGTTGTTTTCGTCAAGATAAGATGCATTGGTAAAATTTATTTCAAATACGTGTCCGCCTGTTTCCACTTCATATCCTATGGAAAAAGGGTTATGATAAGGGTTTGCTGTATTGTTCATCCGGTAAGAAGAAATGATATAGTAATAGTCGAAAACCAAGCTGGAATGTTTATTAAACATAAAGCGGGCGCCGGTTGCTACAAAAGGAATATTATTTTGGTCACTAGCGCCATTGTCTGAATTAACGGCAGCTAATACATAGTTGCGGTGCTGGAATCCACCCAACAGTTCCCAGGAGATACGGTCGTTAAAACGACGGTCTAAAATAAATTCGCTGAAATAAGATAATTTATCGCTGATAGAACGGGGAGTAGCAGAATCGGCCCCGGTATAAAAGGTAGAATTGAGTTCGGGGGTCACGCCCACATCTTCGTACAATGCCAGTGATACGGGAGTAGTGGATGTTTGTGTGATGAGTTTATATTTTACGTCCAGGTCTATCAACTCCTGTTCCTTACTTCTCGAAACGCCAATCATCAGGTTTTTAACTAATCCGAACTGAAAAGCAAAGTCAATATCGGAGGCTATGTCAAATCCATAAAATGTATGGAATCCTCCATTGCCTTCTCCGCCCACATTGCCGAACCGGTGCAGTATAAAAAATTCCATTACGCCGGGATCAACAATCTTGGTGGTTTGCACATTGATGAGTTTGGTGTCTTTCCAGGTAGGTGATATTTTTTGGGCCTCATTATGGGTGCTGTCAACAAGTTTCAAGAGATCTTGCTGTGATGTTGCAGCCAAGGGAATAAAAAATAATCCCAGGACAAGGAGTAAGGAAGAGTATGTTGTTTTCATATCGAGAGGGTATTACTTAGCGGTATAAGGCTTCATGCCGGCAGTAAGGCTTACAGCGATTTGCTTGGCTACATCGCTTCCAATTACGCTTGGCACTTTAATATTGTAGTCAGATGGCTTCACAGCAAATTTTGCAGCCAGAAAGATAATACCATTTTTAATGGTGATGGTTCCGGGAATGGTAATGCTTTTCTTTACACCATGCATATCCATCTCACCTGCAACAGTTATATTATTCACTCCATCTTTTTTGTAGTCGACTTTTTCATTCACCTTGCCTTTGAACACGGCATGCGGATACTTATTGCTTTCCATATAATCCTCATTAAAGTGCTCCTGCATCAGTTGTTTCCGGAAAATGAACTGACTAATTGTAATGCTGATTTGTACATCGCCTGTAGCTGTGCTCATTACCGGCTTCGAACTGGTGTTTACAGCAGTAATGTCTTCAATGGTTGCCGCAGAAAAGAAAGTTACCTTGCAGGAATCGGCTATATAAATTTGAGCCTTGCCTTTTGCAATAAACAAAAGGGATGCTATTAAAAATATCGTTAGTTTTTTCATGGTTTTGTTTTATTATTGTGGACATCCCCTATCCATCCATGCCTTGAATTTCGGCAACATACAGGAAGGATCCCAACCAGCCTGAGATGTTAATGGCATACGGGGTAAGTTACCAAATAAGGCCCCGGCAAGCAATCCATTCTGGTAATTTGCATATATACCTGAGTAGGTAGAATAATCATACCCGCTGGCGGAGCCATAGGAATGACAGGATGCATTATTTACTCCACACTGAACATTAATTATCGCCTGCATCGTATTGCTATCGGAAGAGTATGTAAGTTTTGTTGTATCGCAATTGGAAAGCTTAACAGTGGCAGGAACAGCGCCTTGTTTGTCTTCGCAGGAGTAGATAATAATAACGGCCAGCAATACAATAGCGCTGAGGATGAATCGGGTTTTCATAAATGATATATAAGTTACAAATATAACACTCTGCAATACCCAGGGGTGTTATCTAATCGAATAGATGAACTTTTAAGCAAAAGGTTGGATAGGCAGCCGTATTATTTTTTCTTTAACAAGGACCATATCTTTTCAGCACTCCATAAAAAAGGCATACGTAAAATACATATGCCTTTTGTTTTTTGTGTGAACGTGTGATGAGATATTATTGTCCGATAACGTCTGGAGCGAGCGATGCAGCAGCAGTCATTAAACCGGTTGAATCTGCTTTCGACCATTTGCATTGGTGAATGGCAGTAGCCAAATCTCCGGCCAGCGAAGTAAATTGGGGCGTGGTAATATGCATTCCGTGGTGAACTTGCATCATCGAAACGCCTAAGCCCTGGCTGGCACCGGGTCCATCATAAATATTAGGTCCGCCGGTTGCAGTAACCAGGAAGTTATACAAGCTCGATACGAAATTGTATTCATTATTGGCATTGCCATTGAATGCAGCAACAAAAATGCTGTTGATGTTATTATCGGCAACTACATTGGCTACAAAGTGGGTATTCAACGAATCTATACCTGCATACATGCCTTCATTACTGAAAATGGTGTTTGCATACGGATTGGCTGTAACTGTAGTGGTGGTATTGGTTCCGGGCTGCGTTACGGTATTAGTTTTAGTGCAGCTTGCCAGGAAAAAGGAAGCCATAATCATGGAGCTTCCCATCAGCATAAATTTTACTTTTCTCATAGGTTTTGTTTTTTATTTGTTAGGAATTAATTGCGGATACATAAAAATCTTTTCATGGCAGATAAGCCTCCCATCATGCCTGCTACAGGGCAAGTAGGGCCATTTGCAACAATGGCTTTAAGTGTAATATCAGCATTTGTCCAGGTGCTTAGTTTTTGCTGAATATCGGCCTTGGTTATTTCATCAGGATAAAATACTACACTCACAATTTTATCGGCAGGTTTAAGGCAGGTTGCTAATACACCGCTTGTTTTTTGCAGTTGTGTGTTCAGTATAGCAAAGGTGTTGTTGTCCTTAACACTGCTCAAATCAAAAAGAGCAAAGTTTTTTGGTTTTAATTTTTCTGCCGGTGTAGGCCCATTCCAGTTAGCCCAGGTAAAAAGACTGAAGAACAAAGCTACCAATGCTATGCCGCTGATTTTAAAGATACGTTTTAGTCTATTCTTTTTCATTTTGTATGGTTTAAATAGGTTACGTAAAGGGCATATACGCAATAAGTCTATTCACGGATTTGCAAGCATCGAAATAGTTTAGCAAGCCCAATTCTTTTTTGAGAAATAAAAAAGGCCTGTGCCTTTGTGCACAAGCCTTTTGGGTTATGTTTAGCGGGAGAACTTTTATTTCGCTACCATCATTCTTCCTATGGTAGATTTGTTGTTAGCTGTAAGTTCCACAAGATAAATTCCGGGTGTGATGCCGGAAGGAAGTATTAATGCTTGAGTATGTTCGCCTTCACTTACTGTATTGTTTAGCAGGGTGGCTATTTTCCGGCCATCCATCCCATACATATTTATTTCTACATTAGTTGAGTGCGGCAAGGTGTAGGTAATATTAATTTGTGTTCCCCTGGCAGGATTTGGGAATAATGAAAAAGAAGTTTTTGCGTTTTCGATAGCGCTTATACCGGCATCTATATTTTCCGGAATTATAAGTGTTGAGGGATAAACATAAGTACCTGTAGCAACTGAGTTTCCGTTGCCGCAATTAAATGCGCCGTAAAATGTTACCGAACCCGTACCTACTGCGGGTGCTTTCCAGTGGAAAGACCAGGTCATGGAATCGGTTGCACTATAGCCATATTGGGTTTGTTCCATATATTGAAGAGAACCCACGGATAAAAGTTGAGTAGTGCTGGTATTTGTAACAATCATTTTACCTAGTGGAGCACCGCCCGTAGTTTGAGGTGATATTTCAAAACCGAAAGAACCATAGCCTATTTTAACCGCTTTGGCAGTTATGGTATATACCGTATCAGGTGAATAACCCGCAGCAGGCACATTGGAAGAAATCCAGGCTTGAGGGCTTTGCAAAGAATGTGAGTTATGACAGTTGGAATAGTCGCATGTTTTTCCACCGTCATGAGGCGAGCCTGTATAGCCCGCAAGTGGTCCATAGTAATAGGCCTTACTGTTATTGATACCGGTGAAATAGAGGAGAACCCCTACTATAAGAGTCATTGAAATAGTAACGATTTTCTTTTTCATGTACTATGGTGTGGTATGTTTGGGCGCAAAACTATAAGAATAATTCGGTAAAAAAGGTGATATAGATACGGTCTCCACCCTTTCAGATGAATTTGGTCTAAAAAGGTTGTGTACAATGGAAGGTTTAGAAAATCTTTTCTACTAAAAGATAGGTAATAACCGATACGCTGCCTGTAAGAACCATTCCCCAGATAATATCTATGATTACAATTTCGATGGGCCATTTGGCAATGGTAGCCATATTGGTAAGGTCGTATGTTGCATAGCATAGAGCGCCCAACAATGCTCCATTTAATATGGCTGTTTGCCATCGTGATTCCTTTAATGAAGGGTTAACTGCAAAAAAGAGAATGCCTCCGATAAATATCAGGTAGAAAATAATCGCGGCAACCCAATTGGGATTATCCGATAGAATAAAACCCAGCTTTTGCTTGTAATAGTTTTTAGAAATAACACCTAGCCAAACCATATCCAATGCAAAAAAGGAGAGGAGGGCGATAAAGTAGGAAGTAATGAGTTTGAGCATAGGGATAGGTTTAATACAAATGTAAATATAAAACCATCTATTGGTTATATTTGCCATTCAGATAAAAAAGAAACAGATGCCACTTGCCGAACTTTTAAAACAAATAGATGACTTACAAGCCAGAATAGACTCGTATGGCAAGCTAGATAGTGAAGTCTTGAAAAAGGTAAACTACAAATTCAGACTTGACTGGAACTACAACTCCAATGTAATGGAAGGAAATTCCCTTACAAGAATGGAAACCCGCACTGTAATGATAAACAATATTACAGTAGAGGGCAAGCCATTAAAGGATATAATTGAAATGCGGGGACATGATAATGTCATCAACAATATTTTGAAAATCGGTAAAGGCGAATTGAATCTGTCGGAAGCAAGGATTAAAGAGATACACAAAAGTATTATGTATGAAGATGACCCTGAAAAAAAGCAGGGCATCGGAATATGGAAAACACATAATAACTATTTATATAATTATAAAAACGAAAGGGTAGATTTCACTCCATTCACGGAAGTAAAAGACAAAATGCATGAGTTGGTAAATTGGTTAAGTGCTCAATCTGATAAAATTAAGGCAAAAGATAAAGAGGCATTGCATCCTGTTGTATTGGCATTTGAATTTCATTTGAAGTATATACACATCCATCCCTTTTATGACGGTAATGGTAGAACAGCACGTATATTTATGAATTTAATTCTGATTGCATTCGGTTATCTACCTGTGATTGTGAAATTGGAAGAAAAGAAACAATATTATCAATACCTGGGTGATGTTGCCGATTATGGTGGCTCCCCTGATTTGTTTTATGAGTTTATGGGTGGATTGCTTGTGAGGTCGCAGGAGGAGGTTCTTAAGGCCCTTAAGGGAGAGGGCATTGAAGAATAGAATATGATCAGGGTAATACAAGATACGAAGCAAATAGCGATATTACATAAAAGGTTTCATGACCATCTTAACTCATTTTTTACCAAAGGTATAAGGTGCTATGTGGGGTATCCAAGTGGGCGCTTCCTTGATACTGTCAAATATTCACCGGAATTAAATATTTGGATTTCTGTTAGAGAGCATGATAATAAATATTGGAATGGATTTGGAATTGGTGAGCCTAAGGAAGGTCAGAATAAATCTTTAAAAGGCGAGATTAATTTCGCATATGATGGAAAAAATAAAAGAATTTCCGGTGTATTTGCTCATGATGATTCAGGAAGAGTCTTAGCGCTTCATAGAGGAAAAATTGGTGGAGGGAAAAAGGGTGTAGGAAAGAAATTATTCACGGAAAATTTCAGAGGTGATTTTTTAACTGCTATCGAAGAGGACAGCGAAACAAAGTTTTGTTTGGTTGGTGATTTGAATTCGACATATTTTCCCATACAAGTCGCAACATTTATCAAAGAAATTCAACGTGTAAAAAATCTTTCATATAAAGCTACCACTAATGAATTTAGCGAATTGGAAAATTTTAACTATACAGCTGAACACTTTGGGAGAATTGAAACTGAAAAGAGTGGAAAAATGGAAATTGAAAGGACTCACGGCATAGTGGTAAATGAACTCGCTCAAGAATTACAACGAAGAAATTATTTAATTGGCAATGATAAGAATAGGGATTTATATACCCATAACACAAAACAGATTGATCGACTATTTGAGATTAAAACAAGCTGTGCAACTCAAAATCTTTATGCTGCAGTTGGGCAATTAATTGTTTATAGCATTCCTATAAAAAAACCGGTTGCTCTTTTTATCGTTATTCCTGATCAGCTAAATTCAAGGGTTTTGACTAGGCTTTTGGGGATTGGCATTAAACCGATTTATTACAAATGGATGAATAGCATCCCCATATTTGAAAATCTTGATGAAAATTTGAATTTGTGATACTATTCAATGTCCAGAAAAACTACTACATTCCTTTAGGTAAAAAATGAATACTACAGATTTCTAATTTCTCACAACATCCCCAAACAAACTTCCTTGTCCTTATCTAATTGGGCTTTCAGTTCTGCCAAGCTATTGAATTTTTCCTCGTTGCGTATTTTTTTATAAAATCCTACACGGATGGTTTTACCATAAATATTCTCGTTAAACTCGAAGATATTTACTTCAATGCTTCTGCCTTTATTTTCAATAGTGGGGTTCATGCCTACGCTTAGCATTCCCTTATATATAGAAGTTGTCAGTGGACGGTTGTCAGTTGTCAGTAAAGACTGATTACTGACCACTGATGACTGACTACTCAAGTATACATATACTGCATATATCCCATCAGCCGGTATAAGCTTTTCCTCATCATTCACTTCCAGGTTCGCTGTAGGGTAACCTAATTCTTTGCTGCCAATCTTCATTCCGTCTACTACCGTGGCAGTTATAAAATAAGTATATCCCAGGGACGAATTAGCCAATGCCATATCGCCTTCCATTACGGCATTTCGTATTTTGGTAGAGCTTATAGCTACATCGCCTGTTTTTAACGGGGCCATTTCTTCCACATTAAAACCATAGATAGGTCCCCATTCTTCCAATTCTTTAATAGAACCTTTTCGTCCGTGCCCAAAACGGTGGTCGTAACCAATAACTAAGGTTTCGGTTTTTAACTGTCCCAGCAAAATATCGCGTACATAATTTTCGGCAGATACCTGAGATAATTGTTTGGTGAATGGATGTATAATAAGATTTTGAATACCTGCCTTTTCCAGCAATTCTTTACGCTCTTCCAGTGTACTTAAAAAAAGCATTTTGGTAGTATCAGGGAATAGCACCTGCCGGGGATGCGGGTAAAATGTAAGCAACACACTTTCAGCGTTTTTAGCTTTTGCAATAGAGCAAACCCTGTCTAATATGGTGCGATGCCCCCGGTGTACTCCGTCGAATGTACCCGTCGTAACTACATTGCCGGTTTTGCCTGAAGCAGAAAATTCATCAATAGAGTGGAAAATATTCATGGGTCAAAATTACATAATTCATAACTTATATTTGTATTTCAAAAAAGTCTTACCTTCGCAGCACTTTTTAAAAAAATATTCATGTCAACAGCCGGAAATAAGGGTAAAATCGTACAGATTATTGGCCCTGTAATAGACGTTAGATTTGAAGGCACAGCCCTTCCCAGTATACTTGATGCTCTGGAGGTTACCCGTCCCGATGGACAAAAGGTAATTCTCGAATGCGAACAACATACAGGACAAGATACAGTACGTACTATAGCCATGGACTCCACCGATGGATTAAGGAGGGGAGTTGAGGTAATAGCGTTGGGTGGCCCTATAAGAATGCCTGTTGGCGAAAAAATTAAAGGTAGGCTTTTCAACGTGGTTGGTGAAGCTATCGATGGTATCGGAAGCGTGAGCAATGAAGGCGGTTATTCCATTCACAGAGAACCACCTAAGTTCAAGGACTTATCTACTTCTACCGAAGTATTATTTACCGGTATTAAGGTTATCGACTTATTAGAGCCTTATGCAAAAGGTGGTAAAATTGGTCTGTTTGGCGGTGCGGGTGTTGGTAAAACAGTTCTTATCATGGAGCTGATCAACAATATTGCAAAAAGCTATGCTGGTCTCTCCGTATTTGCCGGAGTAGGAGAACGGACACGTGAAGGAAATGATCTTCTCCGTGAAATGATTGAATCAGGCGTTATCCGTTATGGGGAAGAGTTTAGACACTCCATGGAAAAAGGCGGATGGGATCTTTCTAAAGTAGATTTAAAAGAAGTAGAAAAATCACAAGCTACCTTGGTATTCGGACAGATGAATGAGCCTCCCGGAGCACGTGCACGTGTGGCCCTTTCAGGTCTTTCCGTAGCCGAATACTTCCGTGATGGAGATGAAAGTGGCGGAAAGGATATTCTCTTCTTTATTGATAATATTTTCCGTTTTACACAAGCGGGTTCCGAAGTATCGGCGCTATTGGGCCGTATGCCTTCGGCTGTGGGATACCAACCTACCCTTGCTACTGAAATGGGATTGATGCAGGAACGTATTACCTCTACCAAAAGAGGTTCAATTACATCTGTACAGGCCGTATACGTGCCTGCGGATGACTTGACTGACCCTGCACCTGCAACCACATTTGCCCACTTGGATGCTACTACCGTATTGAACCGTAAGATTGCTGAGTTAGGTATTTATCCTGCTGTTGATCCGCTCGATTCTACTTCGCGTATTCTTTCGGCTGCTATTTTGGGTGATGCTCACTATAATACTGCACAACGTGTAAAATCAATCTTACAACGTTATAAAGAATTGCAAGATATCATTGCCATTTTGGGTATGGATGAACTTTCGGAAGAAGATAAACTGGTTGTATCGCGGGCTCGTCGTGTACAACGTTTCTTATCTCAACCTTTCCACGTAGCTGAACAATTTACCGGATTAAAAGGCGCTTTCGTAGGCATTGAAGATACCATTAAAGGATTCAATATGATTATGGATGGAGCTGTGGATGAATATCCTGAAGCAGCATTCAACCTGGTTGGTAATATTGAAGAAGCTATTGAAAAAGGTAAGAAATTGCTCGCAGAAGCTAAGTAATTAGAATGAACGTAGAAATTCTGACACCTGATAAAAAGCTTTTCAGCGGAGATGCTGAATACATTGACGTACCCGGAAAAGCAGGAAGGACTGGTATATTAAGGAACCACGCTCCGTTGATAGCTGCGTTGAAAGCCGGACAGGTAAAGGTGCGTGATATGGAAAAGAAAGAGCATTTTTTTGACATAAAAGGCGGAATTGTAGAAGTACGTGATGACAAAGTGATTTTGTTAGCTGAATAATTTTTTGATGGTTAAAAATATCAGGGAGGCCCAAAAGGTCTCCCTTTTTTGTTTTTATCCATTTCTTCACCAACGTTTTCACAATCATATACGTTTTAGTAGAAAATAGAGTTCCAATTATTTTTTTAAAATCAGTATTATGAGAATACCAAAACTACTTTTTACATTACTATTTTTTACTTTTAGTTCATTTCTCTCCCTTGCACAAACTTGGAATTGGGCAAAATTAGAAAAGCCGGGAGGAGCAGATCCATCTTATTGGCAAGCCCAAGATCCTATTGTGGCGGCTGATGATTCGGGGAATATTTATATAACCGGAGACTATTTTGGGAATTATTCGATTGCAAAATATAATTCGAATGGTAATAATGTATGGTTAAGTCTTCCTGCTTTTGATTCGAGTCATACGTATTGTCATACTGTTTCACAAAGTGGAGGAAATGAGTATGTGGCAGGTGTTAATTTTGGAAAGGTTGTTTTTGGGAAGGATACATTGTCAGCGCATCTGGGAGGTCAAACGTTTGTTGTTAAGTATAACTCAGGCGGAAAAGCCTTATGGGCAAGGCAATCTAAATCTATTGTGAATTGTAATACTGGCGGTCAATCAGTTGCTTCAGATTCAGTAGGCGATGTTTATGTTTCGGGCTTTTTTGTCGGCACTATTATTTTCGGGACAGATACATTGTCTTCACAAACGTATGGTGTGTTTGTAGTGAAGTATGACATAAACGGGAATTGTTTATGGGCAAGAGCAGGTGTAAATAACAATGCTGCACCCTATTCTGGCTGCACCACCATAGCTACCGATAACAAAGGCGATGTATTTATATCGGGCACATATGGCAATAATGACTACTTAATTTTTGGAAAGGATACTTTACCGGCAACTACAGCCTCGTCGGTTTTTAATGCATTTGCAGTCAAATATGACCTAAATGGAAATTTGAAATGGGCCTGGTCGGCGAAAATGCCTAAGGGATCTGGCCGGAGTAATGCAATTTGTATTTCGGCCGATAATGCCGGGAATGCTTATATAGCCGGAGAATTTTCTAATGGGACTTTTACAATAGGATCTATAACACTTGGACCCGTTACTAAACAAGCGCCCTTCTACGCAAAAATTAACTCAAATGGGACTATTAGTTGGGCAAAAGAATGTTTCGCATGGGATAATAATCAATGGCAAGGTGATAATATTGCAACAGACAATTTATACAATAACTATCTTCTGTTAAATACCACCTATTTTTTTGCCCGTAATTTTAAAATCTCAATCGGAACTGATACATTCAAGCTTAATACTTCAAGTGAAACAGCAGATGTGTTGGTAAAGTTTGATACTGCCGGAAATGTTAAGTGTGGTAGTATATTTACAGAGGGTAGTGAAAATGATGGTGATGGTATTGGAGTAAGTCCATCGGGAAAATATATATATGTAAATGGAGATATTGCCGATACGGGAATTTTCGGGAAAGATACATTGTATGGGGCCACAGATTATCTTTTTCTTGCCAGCTGGGAGCCCTGTGATGACAATACTGCTACCGCTATTCCCTTGACGGGAGCACAAAACGGCAATGTTATTTTATATCCCAACCCCAATAATGGAATATTCACAATCCAAGCTAATAGCCAACAGCTAATGGCTAATGGCCAGGTTGAGATTTATAATATTTTGGGAGAGAAAGTGTATTCAGAATCCAACATTCAGAATCCAACATTCAACATTGATTTATCCTCTCAGCCTAATGGAATTTACCTATACAGAGTGCTAAATGAAAATGGAAGCTTAATTGGGGAAGGGAAAGTGGTGATTGCAAAATAAAATTTCACCCGGGTAAAGCCACAGAGCTTCACTCAAGCATTTCATAATTGCTTACTTATTAGTGAGGGAATATAAGTATATTTACTTTTAAAATAAGGCTATGAAAAAAATAAAACTACTTTTTACACTACTGTTTTTTATTTTTAGTTTCTCTCTTTCTTTTGCACAAAGTTGGTTATGGGGAAGGCAGGGGTAATCTGATAATGGCATTGGGTATGGTGATGGTTTTGGGGTAACCGTAGATAACTCACATAATGGGATAATTTCAGGGGTTATTGCCAACAGCTCTATTTTTAGTTTTGGAGCATATACTTTTGGAGGCACTACTTACCTGGCAAAATATGACCCCAATGGAAATGTTTTATGGGCAAAAGGATCATCGGGATATGGGGAAGCGAATAGTAATGGAGCATATAATATTGTAGCTACGGATAAATCCAATAATATACTCATGGTTGGCATGTTTCAGGATAGCATCATATTTGCTCCCATAAGATTAGGTACAAAATCAACAAGTGCCTTTATAGTAAAATGCGATTCGAATGGCAATGCATTATGGGGTCAAAATTCTACCGAGCCTTCAAGTTATTCGCTTTGCAACGCATGGGCTACTGCTGCCGATAATAAAGGAAATGGATTTGTTACAGGTTATTTTATAGATACTGTTTCATTTGGAAGCTATAATTTATATGCTACAAATGGTGCGCTATCGAATGTTTTTGTGGTAAAATATAATGCCAATGGAGTTGTTCAATGGGCGAAACAATCATCGAGCGGGGGTAATGGATGGGGTTGCGCAGTTGTAACAGATAGTTATGGAAATGTTTATGTTACAGGTTATTTTTGGTACTCATTGAGCTTTGGTTCATATTATTTATCCTCAAGTGTTTACGGAACCCCATTTATAGTAAAGTATGACTCAAATGGTAATTTAAAATGGGCAAAACAGGCGGTTTTTAAAAATGGAGGTGTTTCCGGCAGTGCGGTAGGAATAACGATCGACAAAGCAAACAGAGTTTATATAACGGGTACATTTGATAGTACTTTAACATTCGCTTCTTCTTCAGTATATTCAAAGAACCAATCAATATACATAACTAAATACGATACCAACGGTAATGTAAAATGGGCAAAACAAGGGCATCCCCTGGATAGCAATGACTGGTATGGGTACTGTCTTTCAGCAGACGAGAATAATCATATTTTTCTTAGTGGAAGTTCAGACGGGTTAAGCAACTACAAATTATTCTGGTCCCCTGATACACTAAAAATGCCACACAGCTCGAACAATGTAGTTTCTTTTGTTGTTGAATTTGATACTTCGGGAAAAGCTTTACGCAATTCAATGGTAATTGATTGTAGTGATGGAAATAGCTATGACGGCTGTCAAATAGGGCACTTATCCCTTCAAGCCAGTAACAAATTATTATAAGTTGTTTTTCAGTTAATTACGTGCCAATCGTGAAACATTTTTCGAAATTTTACGTATAAGTCATTCTATTACAGAATAATGACGAAAAACAAGCGTAAACAAAAACAGAAATCAACCAAAGAGAAAACTTACAGCATTAAACAATTCCGAAAGGATTATCCAGATGAGGATTCATGCCTGGAAAAATTGTTTCAGGTTCAATATGGAAAACTCGGAGCCTGCCCCAAATGCGGCGTTATAAATGTAGAATTTAAAAGAATTTCAACGAGACGTTGCTATCAATGCGGTGAATGCGGATACCAGTTACATCCAACCGCAGGAACTGTTTTTGAGAAAACAAGAACTCCACTCACTTATTGGTTTTACGCAATATATCTTTATACGGTCACACGTAATGGAGTTGCAGCGAAGGAACTCCAACGACAGTTAGATGTAACTTATAAGACCGCCTGGAGGATGGCCGACCAGATTCGGAAAATTATGGTGTCCACCGAAAAAGCGAAACTAAAAGGGCTCGTTATAATGGATGAGACATTTATAGGTGGTCTCAATAAAAACAGGCATAAGAACAAGAAGAAAGACGGTACGGCGGGCAAAACCATGACGATGGTGTTCGGCATGCTGGATGAAAACGGGCATATTGTTTCTAAAGTTTTTGAACAAGGCCCGTCGGCAGCACTTTTAAAGCCAATAATACGGGAACATATTCATCCTGACACAATTGTTGTTACAGATGGTGGCAATGCTTACCAAGGGCTGCACAAAGAATTCAAAGAACATCAAATTATTGAACACCGAAACGATGAATATGTAAACGAAGAAGGATATACTACCAATCCGTTGGAAAACCACTGGAGCAGTTTAAAACGCATGATAAAAGGAACTCATATACATGTTGGAGTAAAGCATCTGCCGAAATATATCGCCGAAAGTATATTCCGCTATGAAAACAGAAACCAGCCTGAGAAAATGTTTGAGTTTATTTTGAAGAAACTTGTTTAGCAACCTTTGTCAGTAGCTTATCAAAACTGGCTTTGGAAGACGGTTTCTTCTTGCGCTTTTTCATAAAAGCCTCAAATCCTTTTGATACTTCCTTCATTGTCTTCAGCCTCTTTGCCATGCTGCAAAGGTAAGAAAGAAAATGTTACTTTTGAGTAAACAAACAACAAAATCATCATGGATATTACTATTGATACTACTAAGCTTCTTGCTCCTATTATTGCTGAATTGGTTCATACCAGAGCTATGGTTGAAGCACTTGCATCTGTGCAGTTAAACGATGAACAGAAGGTTAAGTACAAAGAGAAATATGAAGAACGAGTTAAAGAATTGGCTCAAAAGTACGTAGACATGTATCCTGAAGATGCTGCCCATTCAAAACAAGATGAATAGTGTCACCGTCGGATACGTTCTCTACTTTCATTGTCATTTTAAGCCCAGATAGAATCTTGTCTACTTCTTTTTCTAAATCTTCCGTAACTATTTTTTCGGCATTTATCATAAATGTTCTTTTCCATAAATAGATAAAATAATTTTTCATCTACTGGCTTGAAGGGATAAGTGCCTCAAATAGCATCTGATAAAACAGGTAACTATGTATATTTCGGCGGGGATATTGAATCATATTCAATTTTTGGCAAAGACACACTGAGATCAGTTGGAGGAGAAGATGAGTATCCATTTATAGCACGGTGGCAAGGCATAATTAATAATACCACTGACATAGAGTCTATTACTGAACCTGTCATTTCTTCCATTCATCTTTTCCCCAACCCTAGCAATGGAATATTCACAATCCAAGCAAATAGCCAACAGCTATTAGCTAATAGTTATCTCGAAATTTACAATGTTTTAGGAGCGAAAGTGTATTCCCATTATCAAATCTCCAAATCATCAAATTATCAAATTGATTTGTCCAATCAACACAATGGAATATACCTATACAGAGTATTAAATGAAAATGGAGGATTAATAGGTGAAGGAAAAGTGGTAATAGCGCATTAAGCATTCACCAATTCTTCTTTCTTAGCTTCTACAGCTTTAATAAGCGAGTTTAAAATATATCGTCCGTCGGTGTTGCCAAGGTGTTCATCCGAAGCCCTTTCCGGGTGTGGCATCATACCAAATACATTACGGGTTTCGTTGCATATACCGGCAATGTTTTCGAGGGAGCCATTCGGGTTTGAATCGGCTGTTATTTCGCCCTTTTCATTGCAGTATTTAAAAATAACTTGCCCGTTTTTATTTAGTTTTTCCAATGTTTCTGCATCGGCAAAGTATCTGCCTTCGCCATGTGCAATGGGGATGGTTAGCCCTTTTCCTTGTGGTATTCCGCTCGTTAATGCCGAATCATAATTCTGACTGATAAGCTGTATATTCTTGCAAGAATAATGCCTGCCGGAATGGGGCTGAGTGTTCAACAATAAAGTACCGGGCAACAAACCTGCTTCGCATAATATCTGGAACCCGTTGCAAATGCCTACTACATAGCCTCCATCTTTACTAAAGGCTGCTACTTCCTTCATAATGGGTGCATATTTTGCTAAAGCCCCTGCCCGCAGGTAATCGCCATAGGAAAACCCACCGGGAACAATAATGGCATCGCAACCTTGCAGGTCAGTGGTTTTATGCCATAGCGGAACGGCATCTTGTTTCAGGATGTGTTTCAGAACATATAAAGCATCGTGGTCACAATTAGAACCGGGCACCACAATAACACCAAACTTTACCATTTTTTCAAGCGTTTATAGAATGCAAAGATAGGCTAAAAAAACATGCTGATTATTACGGCACCCATCAGGGAAAGGAATAATAATTCAGGAACCAGTTTTGCCCTGGTTTTCAAAAAATAAGCCGATAATACAAAAGAACCCGGTATGGCTAATATGGCAAATGCCCGCGAATCTTTTACGGGGCATATCAATACCGATACTATGGCAATAAAGATAAACCACACTACTAAATTCCAGAATTTTTGGGTTTTCAAAACATTATCACTAGCCTTGTTTACAAAAAACCAAAGGCTTATGGCGGCGGTTATAAATACACAAATCATAATAATCCATTGCTGCCATGAAAATGACAGGTGAATAGCATGATATACAAACTTGCTCGCTATCTTATTATACCAGGGATAAGCAGGATAAAAAACAAGGTTATAGGTAAATGTAAAAATAAAAGGAAGTATAAATCCAATTATAGAACCCAATAATTCCCGGCCGCTGATTGCCCTGATGGTGAATAAGCCCACCCAAAGCACCATGAGAAATACAATGGAAGGTATATAAAAAAGCGTGGCAATACCAATGAAAAGACCGGCATCAAAAATGTCGGATAAGGCTCGTTCTTTCTTGTATGATGAAATCATTCTGTCTAAAAAAAGTACCAGAAAAAGGGAAGCAACAAGCGACGGGTAAAAGCCTATTAAAGGAGTCCGGCAACTCAATAGTATTACCATGAAGAAAAATGGGAAATAGGTAGATTGTTTAAGCAGGGAATGTTTGTTCACCAAGCGATTCCACAACCCGGCTATCAGTAATAATAAAGCCACACCCAAAACGCCTTTAACCATGGGAAAATTGTGTATCCAATCAAAAAAAGGAGCTAACAGGGTAATGTCTGTGTATGACCGTGTTACTTCACCCGGATGTAAAATGGCTGTGGTCCATAGCACCAGGCAAAACATGATGCCTGATACCAGCAAAAACATGGGGTTATTTTTGAATATTTTTAATAACATCGGGGTAAAATTCGCAAATAAAATTCAGGTATTTAATTTAATTATTACATTTGCCCCAAAATAAGGCATATGTTACTTAATTGGTATAGTTTTTCAATTACTTGGTTTTGGGATGGCTTAGGCAAAATATGTATGAAGTCTTTCCATCTCCTTCAAAAGCTGGACATGGTTCCCAATGTGTTTTATATTCTTTTGATTGCTGTTTTGTTTGTGGGCTGGATGTTTGTTATGAACAAATACTATAAAAGCCACAGAGACAAGGGCATTATTCAATAAAGAAACCTCCCGCTTTTTCTTATTCAGGTTTCAACGGAAATCGTTGTATAAATTCCCCAGCGAAGTACGCAAGCTTATAGTGATGTAAGGGTTGCTGTAATGAGTTCCATTTACATCCTGGAAATTTTCGTATAATGCTATTTCAGCCTTTAGGCTCATTTTGGGGGCAATAATAAAATCCGCTTTCAGACAAGCGGTTGTTAAATACGTAGGTATTCCCTGGCCTACAAAATTTCCATAATCTTTCGGATGTTCATTATAATTGATGAAAATGTTTTGCCCGTAATCTGCATGTGCGGAGTCAGCGCCATAATAGTAGGACACAATGCTGGCTTGTATTAAAAAGTTTTTGCGGTGATAGGTTAAAAATGATGCCGATTCAAGAAAGTTGGCTCCTTCGGGGTCGGCAAGCGGTTGGTTGAAATTGGAATAATCTTGCAAGGGATCGCGGGCAGTATAGGTATAAGGGCGTACATAATCTATTTCCGTTTGGAAGGATAGATTCTTCACCTTGAACAAATCAAATGCCTTAAACCCGATTTGCACGCCTTGCTTGTTTCCCCACCATTCAGTGTGATGAATAACATTATCCAGTTTAAATTCATCAATCAACAGTTGCCCGTAAAATTGTTCCTTGCGTGCCACTTTTAATTTGAATGCAGCACCCAGGTTCGATTTATCGGGGTCGCCTATGTTATAATTATAGGCCTGGTAAAATAAAACAGGGTTCAGGTAACCCGGATCAGGGCCCCGCACATATTTTCCGCTATCGCCATCATATGTTACTGCTTCAAAAAGGGAAACATTAAGGCGGCGCGAAACATTCCATGTAATGTATTGGAAAGAGCTGTATTTGGTATAAAAATTATTGGTCAGCCCCGTAGGAGTTTCTGCGTCCTGCATCATAGCGAGTATGCTCACGAATTGTATCTTCCATACATTGGCCGTAATTTTAAAAAACGGATAACTGGTGGAAACATCAGACAGGAAGAGCGAGCGGTACCCATCGCCCAAAAACTGTTTGCCTTTGCCCAGTTGAAAATTGAAAACGTTATTAGGAGAATAAGATAAGTAAGCATCCCAGTATTGATAGGAATAGCCCGTTTGCGGAGAACCATACGCGTAGCCTAAGCCGGGAACCACTTTATATTGTTTTATAAGGCTGTCCATAAAGGCAGGGCCAAATATATCACCACCTATATAACTACCCGAAAAAGAAAGCTTGTTTCCCCATCTTCCGTCAATGTGTAATCCTCCGAAATAATCATAGGTTTCATTTTTTCCATACGCATCATATCCTCCACTTCCGCCTGCCAGCGGGAAAATATTACCCGTAAAACGACCAAGGTCCAACATAGGACCATTATTTTTAAATATTAAATCGCGATATCCTGCTATGGTATCATGGCTCAGGGCCTTAGCGGTTTTCTCGGCATCGTAAGGCATTACACTGGTGAACACATTGCAATTAAGACTATTAAATGCAGATTGATAGGGTAATAGAAAATCTCTGTCGAGGGGCATATTACTCTGGCTTTTCGCTAAAAAGCCTACCACAGTAAATAAAAAAAGGAGTAGTATTCTTTTATACATTAATTAAATAGAGAGAGTAAATTTAAAAACAGGTCGAAATGTTAAGACTTGATAGTCTGCTGCAAAAATAGAAAAATACGGGAATCTGGCAATTTATTAGTAAATTTGGATGGAAAAAGTATAAAATAATTCTAACCGTGTTGAAGCAGGTTTTTTTAATAATAGCGCTCTTGTTTGTAGAGTTTAGCTGGGTAAAAGCTCAGGCTCCGGCGGTCGTGCCCGTAGCTACCATTCCTGCTGCTATTTCTGAACAATGTCCTGCTACGATAATAGATGGTGATACCGTTGCCATGCTTAATTTGCAGGCCATACTTGTTCTTGCTCAACGT
>JABDCH010000016.1 GCA_013288205.1 Bacteroidota bacterium
CCCTACAATCAACAGATAGTAAACGAAGCAAATAATATAAAAATGGCCTTGCTTTTAAGTACCTTACATGGTCTTCAGTTCAGCTACTAAATCGGTAACCACCTTTTTAGCATCGCCGAATAACATGCTGGTTTTGGGATTGTAGAAAAGCTCGTTGTCAATACCCGCATAACCTGCGGCCATGCTTCGTTTGTTTACAATGATACTCTTAGCCCTGTCAACTTCCAAAATTGGCATACCATAAATAGGACTTGCCGGATTATTTTTAGCCGCAGGATTCACCACGTCATTTGCACCCACAATGAATACCACATCAGTAGTTTCAAATTCAGGGTTAATATCTTCCATTTCGCAGAGCTTGGAGTAGTCTACATTACTTTCTGCCATTAATACATTCATGTGGCCGGGCATACGTCCTGCCACCGGGTGAATGGCATATTTTACTTCTACGCCTCTTTCTTCCAAAAGAGCTTCTAATTCATGCATTACATGTTGTGCTTGAGCTACTGCCAAGCCGTAACCGGGAACGATAACCACTTTTTTAGAATAGTTCATCAGCACGGCAGCATCAGCAACCGAAATATCTTTTATGGAGCCACCTGTTGCACTAGTGCCTGCACCAGCCGCCGCAGCGCTGCCTTGTCCAAATGCACCAAATACTACACTGAATAAAGTACGGTTCATACCTTTACACATAGCGATAGTGAGTATAGTACCAGCCGAACCCACGAGGATACCACCTGTCAACATAACTTTGTTGTGATAAAGGAATCCGCCTGAAGCAGCAGCAAGACCTGTAAAGGAGTTGAGTAAGGAGATGACTACCGGCATATCTGCACCGCCGATTGGCAGTACAAACATGATACCGTAAAATAAAGCCAAAGCCAACACAATGCATGGCCACATAAAGTCGGTTACACTTCCAAAAACAACGTATGCACCTGTACTTAATGTTATAAGAAGTATAATCGCATTGATTACATTATAAAAAGGAATGCGGGGATTTGAATTTAGATTACCATTCAGTTTCATGAAAGCAACCATACTACCGGAGAAGGAAATGCTACCAATAATAAGTCCTGCCATAACCATCATAATAGATTTCATATCACCTGTATGAACACTAAATTCCATAATGGAAATTAATGCAGCGCAAGCGCCACCCATACCGTTAAAGAGCGATACCAATTGAGGCATAGCAGTCATCTTTACCTTTTTAGCAACCATCCAGCCAATGATACCGCCAATGGCAATAGCTCCAAATAATAAAATATAAACGATAGGCTTAACTTCCTTATCATGGATAAAAATGGTACCCAGGATAGCAAATGTCATTCCAACTGCAGCGTAAGTGTTTCCTCTACGGGCAGTATCGGGCTTGCCCATCATTTTTAATCCTAAAATGAAGGTAACGGAGCCAATAAGATAAATTATTTCTAATAAAATAGATTGATTCATAACGCTGATTCTTAATTATTTTTTAGCAGGTTTCTTTTTAAACATTTCAAGCATACGGTCGGTAACAACAAATCCGCCAACAACGTTAAGCGTACCAAGTATTACCGCAACAAATCCGAGAACAAGTGATATTACATTATCAGGGTCAGCATTAAGCAAAACCATGATAGCTCCAATAATTACAACCCCGTGAATTGCATTGGCACCCGACATAAGCGGGGTATGCAGTACCGATGGAACACTGTTGATTACTTCCACACCCACGAATATCATCAGGATGAGGATATATATCATCTGAATGTGCATGTTGATAAACGAAAATATTTCTTGCATGACTAATATAGATTAAGATTGTTTTACACTTGGGTGAACAGCTACTCCCTTGTGAATAATGAGAGAGCCTTTGGTTATTTCTTCTTCCATTTCCCATTTAAAACCTTCGCCTGTGGCAAGGTGATAAAGGAATGTAGATATATTTTTAGCATACAGGTCGCTAGCATTAAGTGGCAACATCGCCGGAAGATTGGACTCTCCAATTATTTTAACGCCATTACCCTTTATTACTGTTTTATTCATTTCGCTGCCTACTACGTTTCCGCCTTGTTCAACTGCCATGTCAACAATTACAGAGCCATTACGCATACTGTTAACCATAGCTTCTGTGATAAGTACAGGCGCTTTTCTGCCAGGTATGAGAGCTGTAGTAATTACAATGTCAGCATCAGCAACATGCTTGGCTATAAGTTCCTGTTGATTCTTTAAAAATTCGTCAGACACATTGGTAACATAACCACCTGCCATTTTAACGGAATCATCACCTTTCAGCTCAATAAACTTTCCACCGAGTGATTGTACTTGTTCCTTGGTTTCAGGCCGAATGTCGGATACTTCAACAATAGCGCCCAAGCGTTTTCCGGTGGCAATAGCCTGTAAGCCTGCAACACCGGCACCCATAATAACGATCTTGGCTGGTTTTATAGTTCCGGCTGCGGTCATCATTAAGGGGAATATTTTACCGAGCGCATCGGCTGCAATAATTACGGATTTATATCCTGCAAGGTTTGCTTGCGAGCTAAGTGCATCCATTTTTTGCGCCCTTGAAATACGCGGTATAGCATCTACTGAAAAAGCAGTGATGCCGGCCGATACACATGCCTTTACTAAATCAGGATGTGTAGCAGCATACATAAATGATATAAGTATGGCTTCTTTTTTCATGGAAGCAATATCTTCTGCTGATGGAGGATTCACGGCCAACACAATATCAGCATTTGCAAAAAGTTCTTTACGGTTGCTTGCAACAGTAGCTCCTGCTGCTGTGTAAACGTCATCTTTAAAATAAGAATTTTCGCCTGCACCACTTTCAATAGTACAAGGAAATCCTTTTTTAATTAATTCTTTTACCGTGTCGGGTGTAATAGCTACCCTGTTTTCTTTGACTTTAGTTTCTTTTGGAATTGCAATTTTCACTTCAGTGGTATTTTAAGTTTTATATGCTATTTATTATCGTTTTCTAGCTGCCTGTTGTTGTTTTGCCATTTCTTCCAGTCTCTTCTGAAATTTTGAAACCTTCACAGGTTTTGCCCTATTTTCTTGCATTTTGCGGTGCAATGCGGCTTCATTAATAAACTGTCTTGCCAGGTAAGTTTGCCCAAAAGTAATAAGATTTGCGAGAAAGTAGTAATAGCTTAATCCGGCTGAATAACTATTAAGGGCGCTCAGGAAGAATATAGGGGTTATATACATCATCCATTTCATGGTCTTTGCCATTTGGTCGGTGCCCCCTGTGCCCATCAATTGTTGGTTTGATGCCAAATAGAGATATTGTGATAAGGTCATCAACAGGGCAAAAAGACTGATGTGGTCTCCGTACCCGGGAATAGAGAATCCATTTTTGAACGTATAAATAGAATCGTAGGTTGAAAGATCAGTCGCCCATAAAAAATGTTGTTGACGAAGCTCGATGGAAGCAGGGAAGAAGCTGAAAAGAGCATACAGGATAGGAAGTTGGAAAAGCATAGGCAAACAACCCGCCAAAGGATTTACACCTGCTTTTTTGTTCAAGGCCATTATAGCCTGTTGCTTTTTCATAGCATCTTCCGTTTTCGGGAACTTTTTATTTATCTCGTCTATCTCCGGTTTTAAAATGCGCATTTTGGCCGATGATACATAAGTACGGTATGCAATAGGGAAGAGGAGGGCTTTTATAACCAGGGTCAGTATAAGGATAACAATACCAAAATTAAGGTTGAACTGACTTAAAAAGTCAAAAATCAAGATTACAACATACCTGTTTATCCACCCGAAAATACCCCAGCCGAGACTAATTTGCCTGTTCAGTTGGAGATCGTTATCGGAGGAATATTTTTTCAATAAATTATAATTGTTGGGGCCAAAAAAGAAGCTCATCCCAAAACTTTCATCGGTTGAACGAGTGTATGGGATATACATTTGGGCAGTATAGTTTTTCACAAATCCCGGTCTGAAATCTTGCTTGCACTCTACGGTAGGGCTGCTGAACTTGGTATTTGCTATTAATATGGATGAGAAAAACTGTTGCTTGAATGATACCCAGCTAATGTCGGACGTTAATGGCTTCTTTTCATCTTTCCCGGCTGAAAGATTATCTACATCATCCCGGTAAAATTTATAATATATAGTAGATGCACCTTGCTGTTTTTTAATGTTTGCTTCCTGTGAAGGGGTTTGCATACTCCAATTTAGTTCTATATCCTGGGTATTGGAAGCAAGAACATCCTGCATGCCCACTACACGAATTTTGCATTGCAGCATATAAGTTCCTGTTTTTAAGGAGTATATATACTGGATATACTTAGCCGGATTACTGGTGTTTAGTTGCATAACCAGCACCGATGAATCTTTGGTTACGCTCACCTGGCTGTTAACCGCACTAAAATATAATGAATCGGTAGAGGTTTCGCGGGAATAAGCATTTAAAATCAGGCCGAACCGGGTAGAGTCGGGCTTGAATAATATCAGGGGAGTTCCATCACTTGTTTTGAAGTTTTTAAGCTCTACAGATTCTACTTTGCCGCCCTTGGTACTGATAGTGGCCTTTAGTAAATCATTTTCAAGCGTATAGCTTTTATCGGGTCCCTTTAAAGCTGTGTAAAAAATACCAAAGTCCGATTGTAATTTATGAATAGCAACCAGTGAATCACTGGAATGGTTTGCCGTATCATGTATGGAAGTGCCTGTATCCTTTTTTTCTGCTTTTTTCGCTATTGATGCAGCTTTAGCCTCTTCCTGCTGTTGCTGCTGTACGTTGACTATTGAATCGTGTACTGCTTTTTGCCTTTCTAGCTGTTTTTCAGATGGTTGTGACCAATACATCCAACCGAAAAGAATTAATCCTATCGCAAATAAACCTATATATGTGTTCCTATCTGATCCCATTAAATGAATATGCTTTTTTTCAGAGGACGGCAAAGATATGGAAATGTTGGATAGTCGAATTATGAATTTGCAATTTTAAGAGTAACCATTACTATTATATAACATGTAAGTAGGTTATAATTAAAGATTTGTTGTTATTTTTGCCCAAACCTTTAAACATTTTAAAATGAAAAAATTAAAAGTTACTATCGCCGCATTATGTTTAAGTATTGGAATTGTTAGTGCACAATCTAATGCTTCTACCACGGCACCTGCAAAGCAAACTACTCCTAAAACAAGCACTGCGAAAACTCCAAAAGCAACTTCAACCAGTAAGGCTGCAACCGGGACAACTACCCCTGCAAAACCTACACAACATTTGAAGAAAGATGGTAGCCCTGATATGCGCTACAAAGAAAATAAAGCAGCCGCAGGTAAAACCACTACTCCTAAGAAAGCAGCTGCCCCAGCAGCTACTCAACCTGCTACCGGAAAGTAATTCAGGCATACGTACTATTATATAGTAAACTAAAAAGGCATTGCAGTATTACTGTAATGCCTTTACTATTTGGTTTCCCTTGTTCTTGTACTATGGTTATTATTTTACCACTGTCAAAACTTATGGTATTCTCCCGAAGTCATTGACCGTTTTTATGTGGCATTTGCCCTACACTTTATTTATAGCGAACTTCAATTTTATTGATCAGAGTTGTGATATGCTTGCAAGTGGCTGACTATTAAATTATACAAAATTATATAAATTTGTATTTGCTATAAATAAATCGAAAAAAGTGTGAAGTAACGTGAAGTAAAAAAAATACAGAAAATAATTTGTTGGCTAATTAGAAAAGGGTGGGCTGGGAGTCTTTACCCCCATCTTTCGATTTGGGTTTCCTGGCCGGTTTAGGGGCAGCAGGCTTTTCCGTAAGATTTATTTTATTTTCCGCTATAGCCTTTTGTATGGGCGAAACTTCACTTTCTTCCATACCATTTTCCTCTTCTTCAATAGCGGCAAGGGCAATCAAATCACCAGTTGGGCGATTGGGATCGGGCACTAATTTTATTTCTTTCACCTTATTCAGGTTTACCGGCTTTCCCTGTGCTTTTATGCCCATTACCGGAACCTCCTGGTCGACATTGATGAGTTCATCAGGCTGTTCTTTCCCTTTTTCCTGCCTGAACTTTACTTCAGCAATCAAAAAGTCATCGTCGGAAATTGCTTCTAATGTTGATGCGGGAGTCTCCGAAATAATCAAGTTTTTCTTTTCCGATTCTTCCGGGATAAAGCGTTTGATATAGTATTTCTTCTTTTCTCCTTCCCAGTAAACGAGGGTCAAAGGTCTTTCTTTATCCAGTTTAGTAATAAGGATAGTATCGGCATCAAAATGGGTAGTGAATTCAAAACCACAAGTGCGATAGTTTCCATCCTTGGTTACCACCAGTATTTTATCATCTCCCTCAAATTCGCCAAGGTATTTGCCATGCTCATCGGCATTCAATCGCAGCACAGTATCATCGAACCAAACTTTTTGAGCTGTTAAGGTGGATATGCCTTTTTCTTTAATACTAACCTTGCGAACGGGATGCTTGGTAAGTATATTGCCCATAGCATCACGCCCTTTAATGGCTAACTCAGCAAAGTCTGCATCAAAAACTTTGTTGCGTGCGGTAGCATTGGCTTTCAGAAAGACGGTAATTACTTCGGCTTCTCCATTGGGATTAGCGGTCATGTAAAGTATTTCTGAATTGGGATTACCACGACTAAGCAGGTATTCTTTGTCACGAATAACAGAGGTAACAGCAAAGCGTTTTATCATGGTGTTGCCACGGGCACCGTCGCGATATATCAAATTATAAATGGTGCGCTCATCGTTGCGTTTAAACACATTTATGTAGAGTATGTCTTTTCCCACGAAAGATTTTTCAGTAACCTTGGTAACAAGCATAATGCCATCTCTGCGAATAACAATAATATCATCTAAATCAGAGCAATCGCATACAAACTCATCTTTTCTAATGCCATATCCCGCAAAGCCTTCCTCACGGTTTACGTATAGTTTCTGGTTGATGGCAGCCACTTGAGTTGCCACGATGGTATCGAAGGCTTTTATCTCTGTTTTCCGCTCTTTTCCCTCGCCATATTTTTTCTTAATCTCTTTAAAATAATCAATCGTATACTCAACAATGTTTTCCAGGTTGTGCTTCACTGTTTTCATTTCCTCCTGTATCGATTTCATCAACTCATCAGCCTGGAAGGTATCGTATTTAGAAATTCTTTTAATCTTTATTTCAGTAAGCTTAACAACATCAGCACGGGTAATTTCCCTTGGAAGTTTTTTGCGATAAGGTTTTAAGCCCTCTTCAATAGTGGTAAGTACGTCTTCCCATGTTTCAGATTCTTCAATGTCGCGGTAGATGCGTTTTTCAATAAATATCTTTTCCAGCGAAACATAATGAAACTGTTCAAGTAATTCTGCAAGGCGGATATCCAATTCTGTTTGCAGAAGCTTTTGTGTGCGTTCGGCCGATAACCTGAGCATTTCACTCACTCCCATAAAGCGGGGTCTGTCTCCTTCAATTACACAGGCATTAGGTGAAATAGACAAGGCGCAATCGGTAAAGGCATATAGGGCATCGATAGTTTTATCGGGAGAAAAACCGGCCGGCAGGTGAATAAGGATTTCAACATTTTCTGCCGTATTATCTTCGATATTTTTAATCTTTATCTTACCTTTCTCATTAGCATTTACAATAGAATCAATTAGCGATGAAGTGGTACATCCAAAAGGTATTTCGGTAATAACAAGTGTCTTTTTGTCGAGTATATTAATCTTGGCCCTTACAATTACTTTGCCTCCTTTCAACCCATCGTTGTAGTTGGAGAAATCGGCCATGCCACCCGTCGGAAAGTCGGGGTAGAGGTGGGGTTTCCTGCCTTTTAACACTCCAATGGCAGCATCAATCAGTTCTAAAAAGTTATGCGGAAGAATTTTGCATGCAAGTCCCACCGCAATTCCTTCAGCGCCCTGGGCCAGCAATAATGGGAATTTTACCGGTAAATAAACGGGTTCTTTATTTCGGCCATCGTAGCTGTTTTGCCAAACAGTAGTTTTTTCATTGAAGATTACTTCTAATGCAAATTTGGAAAGCCGGGCCTCAATATAACGGGGTGCTGCGGCAGAGTCTCCTGTAAGGATATTCCCCCAGTTACCTTGCATATCAATTGCTAATTCCCTTTGTCCTAATTGAACCATAGCATCGCCAATAGACGCATCGCCATGTGGGTGATACTTCATGGTATTACCAATAACGTTGGCCACCTTATTATACCGTCCATCTTCCAATTCGCGCATCGAATGCAGAATACGCCTCTGCACCGGTTTCAGGCCATCCTCAAGGGCAGGTACGGCACGCTCCAGTATTACATAGGAGGCATAATCAAGAAACCAGTTTTTATACATCTGGGTAAGATGTATAACTGATGATGAACCATTGTTGCCATTGGGTTCACCAGGGGTTTCATTAATTTCCTTATTGGGATTTTCAGCCATTCGTTTTTTGTCGGCGCAAAAATAGGATTTATGGGTTATGCAGTATGCGTTATAACCTATGAGTTATGAACTATGCATCGCAATTTATGAACGATACTATTACAAAATAATACGCAGAGCACCTAAAAGGTGTTGACAAGCAAAAGGAAATATACAGATAGAGTATTACATTCCGCCGGTACCTTCTTCGCCATCCGGTTGGGCATCCTTTGAGCCATCAATCGAAATAACAGCGTTTGGATTACGGAATAGTTCCATCAAATCGCGGCTGCGGTTAATGCACCAGTTTATATGATTGCTGAGTACAATAATGGTATTTCCTTTCTTCACATCGCGGATAAAAGCGGCATTGAAGCCATGCCACCAGCCTCCATGATAAATAATGGTATCACCGTTATATTGAAACAAACGCCAGCCAAAACCATAACTATGTCCATTAAGCCATTTGGTGTGCGGGGTATATGCTTCCTTCAGGGTGGCCTGACTTAGCAGTTTATTACCATACAGTGCCTGATCCCATTTTAATAAGTCGGTTACAGTAGAGTAAACACCCTTGTCTCCGGCTACTCCATCCAGGAAGTCAATACCTGCTTTGCGGTAGTTTTTGTTGTATCCTATGGCTCTATTAGGAATAACAGTATCATACTTATCATAAATATATGTACGGGTCATGCCCAGCGGTTGGAAGATATTTTTGCGGGCAAAATCGGCAAAATGATAGCCTGTTATTTTTTCTACGATAGCCGCCAGAACGCAATAGTTTGTGTTGCAGTACTCAAACTTTCTATCCGGTTTAAAATAACAGTGTGGCTTATATTCGGCCAGCATATTAATAACCTCCATATTATCAATCAACGTATTCTGATTAGGACATTCTGCACCACAGGTAAACATATAATTAGGCAGGCCAGAACGATGATCGAGGCACATACGGATAGTTACGCCTGTATAAGGGAAATCAGGGAAATACTTTACTATAGAATCATCATAACTTAAAAGTCCTTTTTCCTTAAGCATCATGATAGCTACTGCTGTAAACTGCTTTGAAACAGATCCTAATTGAAATTCGGTTGTATCGGTGAGTAATTCATGCGTTTTATAATCAGCATAACCGAATTGATGCGTGTATAGAATTTTACCGTCGTGGGCAACTAAAGCACTTCCATTGAAGCGGGCTTTTTCTGCTAACACATTAAAAAATGAATCGGAGGCCTGTGCTTCAAATTTTTCAAGCGGTGTAAAAATGGCTATCGTATCTCTGTGCTTTTTCGTGAGTTTAAATGTAAGGGAATCATTGGCAACGTGCTTTTTTATGTTGCCTGCCTTAGCTGATCTGATGGCTGCTCCGCTCGTAAAGAGAGACCAAACAGCTAATCCACCTACAAGAAAGACCGATACTTGAGCTAATATATGAAGGGACTTCCCCTGCACCCAGGGGTTTATTTTTTTCAATTTCACTCTGCTGTGTTTATCGTTGTTTTACTACAACTACTAGGCATTTAGATTCGCTCCAAAATAATTTTTGGTTGATAATGATAAGCGAGTCTGCTTGCTCATTACCGGAGATTCTATACGAAGTGCCAGGATGATTTGTTATGATTTTGTCGAACTTACTGTATAAAGGAAGTGCGTGTACAGTATGGTAATCGGCACTGGTGAAATAAGCAGTGTTAGTATTTGGCTTTAATTGCTCGGTACCACCTACGCCAAGCACTCCACCTTCTTTCATAATTACTCCCTTGTTTTTGAGTTCTTTTGTAGTTCCAACAGCATAGAACACCATGTTTTGCTCGGAAATAGTTGCATTTTGGCGTGCAATTACTTGCAGGCTGTCATTAAATCTTTGTATTTCTGTTTTCAGGTTTGCATTGGTTTCAGCAAGCTGGCTTTGGAGTCCTGCTATTTCAGAATCCTTTTCACTTAGTTCTTCGGTAAGGTGTTCAACCATTTTTTGCAATTCAGCATTCTTGTTACCCGATGCAGCCAGCTTCTTTTTCATCATGGCTAGTTGTTCCTTATTCTTCATCATCAGGTTGCCGATATATTTCATATCGGTAATGATCATTTCCTTTTTATCCATCCCTTCGGTGGTTCCACCAATCTTCATAATATGGGCCTTTGCCTTGATAGAGTCGAGATTATCCTCGATATCGTTCATCGACTTTATATAGGCAGTAATAGTAGAATCCTGAGCACGTGTCCTTAGATTCAAGGTTGAATCTTCAGCGTTCATAGTCTTTAACTGAGCTTGTTCCGCTTGCTCCTTTTTGTTGTTACATGCAAAAAGCATCGAGACAACAGCTGCTGCTAAAAGATATTTTTTCATAGTTAATGTGTATTAGAGGGTTAACTAATTTCTGCAAATATAGAATTTATTGGGAATTCTTCATACCCCTATGCAGTTGTTTTTTATTCACAGCCAGTTGTCAGCTATTTAGTAGAATTTAAATGGCCAGGGAAAATAAGTAACACAAATTAGTATCTAATGAAATAGGAGGTTACTATGCCTTTACTATTCTCTCTTTCAAGTATTGAACCACACTCTTCTCAATTTCCTTTTCGAGGTTGTCGCCACCTGGAGCAGGAGCAAACTTGGTTCCTGTAATTTTATCGAAGAGTTCAATATAGCGGTTAGAAACAGCAGTTACTATTTCATCGTCCATAACCGGTATCTGTTGGCCGTCCAATCCTTGAAATCCTTTATAAATAAGCCATTCTCGTAAAAATTCTTTTGATAATTGTTTTTGGGGTTGCTTATTTTTTTGGCGTTCTTCATATCCTTCCGAATAGAAATAGCGGGAAGAATCAGGCGTATGCACTTCGTCAATCAGATAAATCTTACCTTCATGCAGGCCAAATTCATATTTCGTATCCACCAAAATCAGTCCTTGTTTGGCGGCCATTTCAGTGCCTCTTTTAAATAGCAGGCGGGTATAGTTCTCCAGTTGTTCATAATGTTCTTTGGAAACTAAATCACGTTTAATAATTTCTTCTTTTGAAATATCTTCATCATGTCCCTCATCCGCCTTGGTAGTAGGGGTGATGATAGGTTCCCTGAATTTGTCATTTTCATGCAGCCCTTCCGGCAAACGCGCTCCGCAGATAGCTCTTTTCCCCTCTTTATATTCCCTCCAAGCGTGTCCTGAAAGGTAGCCCCGAATAACCATTTCCACTTTAAAGGGCTGGCATAATTTACCCACACTCACCATCGGGTGCGGAACATCGGTAATCCAGTTAGGAACAATGTCAGCGGTAGCTTTCATGAAATGGGCTGCAATTTGGTTTAGCACTTGCCCTTTATATGGAATGCCTTTTGGCAGAACCACATCGAATGCCGAAACACGGTCGCTGACGAGTACCACTAAAAGGTCGTCATTGATATTATATACATCCCGAACTTTTCCTTTGTAGAAGCTCTTTTGACCGGGGAAATTAAAGTGGGTAGCAGTTATGGTTTGCATGGCGTTTCGTTGATTAAGAATTAGGAATTATATATATGATGATGCAAATATATATGAAAGCATATTCAACATTGTAAATGTTAAAAATATTTTCACGGAATCTGTAAAATGCCTTTTTAGGCCAATTATTCTTTGGGCGCTTTTTTCTTCCTGGGTTCAGCATATATGCTGAGTATCTTTCTCACCAGCTTATGCCTTACCACGTCTGATCCATCCAAGAAAATAAGCTCAATACCCGGAACATCCTTGAATATTTCTATAGCATGAATAAGTCCCGATGGTTGTTTGAAAGGAAGATCTGTTTGTGTGGTGTCGCCGGTAACGATAAACTTAGCAGAGCTACCCATACGGGTAAGGAACATCTTCATTTGGTTTTCCGTTGTGTTTTGACCTTCATCTAAAATTACAAATGCGTTATTAAGGGTTCTTCCCCGCATAAATGCAAGGGGAGCAACTTCGATAATCTTGTTTTCGAGATAGGTTTCCAGTTTTTCCCCGGGAAGCATATCATATAATGCATCGTATAATGGCTGGAGATAGGGATCTAATTTTTCTTTTAGGTCGCCGGGAAGAAATCCAAGGCTTTCTCCTGCTTCTACAGCCGGACGAGTGAGGATTATCTTACGGACCTCTTTATTCTTTAATGCTCTTACAGCGAGGGCAACAGCAGTATAGGTTTTACCTGTTCCCGCAGGGCCTACGGCAAATACCAGGTCATTCTTCATACTTGCTTCCACCATTTTTTGTTGGTTGACGGTGCGGGCTTTTACTACCAGCCCATTGTTCCCATATACAATTACGTGGTTTTCGCCGGTTTCATTGTTTGGCTCGGGTGAATCACCTCCCTGCATTATCCGTTCAATATCTGCATCGCTCAATACGCCATATTTGCGGTAGTGTTCCTGGATCCTCATTATTTTTTTACTGAAAGACTCTATGCTTTCATGCGAGCCTGATATGCGTAAAGAATCGCCCCTGGCAACTATTTTCAGTTTTGGGAAATGTTCTTTTATAATGTGCATCCGGGAGTCGTTAATACCATAAAGTTCAATGAGCGGGATGTCTTCGATGAATATATCTTTTTCCGGCATAGGAGTATAGAATAGTTATATCGCAAATGTAAGTAGAGATAGAATGTTTAATTTTGGACTTTATGAAAAGATTTAAACACTTTTTAAATTATAACTTTTCGTTAACTCTTTTACACTTAACTCTGAATTAATATGTCGTTAATATCATTGACTACTGACATGGGTAATTCAGGCTTTTATGCGGCAAGTGTAAAAGCGGCTATACTTGGGGCATTGCCCGGAGCTACTATAGTGGATGTTACGCATTCTATCCGGCCTTTCCACGTTAGTGCAGCTGCCTTTACGTTGAAAAATGTGTATAAACAATTCCCCGAGGGAAGTATTCATATCGTTAGTGTAGATGCATTGAATAGCCCTCATTCGCGAGTATTAGCTATACAAACTGAAGGACATTATTTTATAGGGCCCGATAATGGGTTATTTAGTTTGGTATTTGCTCATCCGCCGGCAGAGGTTTATGAAATCATACTTGCTCCTGACCCTGCATCGTTGGCATTTATTACCAAAGATATTATGGTGAAGTCTGCGGTGCATATTGCAAAAGGCGTTAACCTGGCTGAAATAGGCAGGATATATAAAAATTATATTCAGCTTACGGCATGGCAGCCTATATATAATGATGCAAGCATACGCACATCGGTAGTATATATAGATGAATACGGCAACTGCATCTTTAATCTTGAAAAAACTTTATTTGAACAAGTAGCAAAAGGCCGCAAGTTTGAAATAGATGTAAAGAGGAACCCGATTGAAATAATTTCCAAAACATATAATGATGTTGGAGGAGGGGAGTTGGTAGCTCTCTTCGCAGGTTCAGGGTTGCTGGAGATTGCTATTAATCGTGGCAACATAGCAGAACTGTTAGGCCTAAAGGAAGGTGATAGCGTATTAATTACGTTTGAGGATTAAGATATTTATTTCTGTTTTTGTATAAAATCCTTTTCCAGTAAATCGACTTTGGGAATAGTATTTCGCAGCCATTGCAAGCGCAACGTTTCTTTATCTTGTTCACTTAATTGCCACGCAATATTATCTTTTCTAAGCCTTGTAGACAGTACGTACATGCTCAATGCTGCCGCAACTGAAATATTGAAGCTTTCGGTAAACCCCATCATTGGGATTTTTACATACATGTCTGCTTTGCCTTCTAATTCATCTGTTGCACCGCGCATTTCAGTTCCGAAAAAGAGTGCCACTTTATTGTGCAACGGAACCTCTTCAATGGTGTAGTTATCTTTATGCAATGAAGTTACTGCAATAGCATAGCCTTTTGCGCGGAGTGTGTTTATGCAATTATCCAGGCTTTGGGCATCGTTATATCGTTGCAACGTTAACCACTTTTCTGAACCAAGCGATACATCAGGGTTATACGTGTATTTATTTTCATTTTCAATAATATGTACATCTTGTATGCCGAAGCAGTCGCAGGAGCGAAGCACAGCGCTGGCATTATGCGGCTGGTAAATGTTCTCAAGCCCAATAGCAATGTGGCGGGTGCGGTTGACAAGAACATCCTCAAAGCGCTTTAAGCGGGCTTCGGTTGCAAAACCGGAAAGGTATTTTATTAATTCTGTTTGCAACGAGGCATTCATTAATATGAATACTTTATAACTTGATGAACTTTAAAACTTGATAAACTGATTTATGTGAACCTGGGTGCAGATATTTGTAGCTCTTCCGCCGAAAGTGATTTGAAGTATTCCAATGTGATTTTTAAACCTTCTGCTCTTGCAACTTTTGGCTCCCATCCCAATAATTTTTTAGCAAGCGTAATATCAGGCTGGCGTTGTTTGGGGTCATCTTTAGGAAGTGCGGCATGAATTATTTTTTGATCGCTTCCAGTCAGTTTAAGAATTTCTTCGCCAAATTCATTAATGGTTATTTCTGCCGGGTTACCAATGTTTACAGGATATGCATAATCACTTAAAAGCAACCGGTAGATACCTTCCACCAAATCAGAAACATAACAAAAAGAACGTGTCTGGCTACCATCGCCAAAGGCTGTAAGCGGCTCCCCACGCAGAGCTTGTCCAATAAATGTAGGTAGCACACGGCCATCGTTCAGGCGCATCCTAGGCCCATAGGTATTGAAAATACGTACAATCCTTGTATCTAATTTATGAAAGGTATGGTAGGCCATTGTCATTGCTTCCTGGAAACGCTTGGCTTCGTCATATACTCCGCGAGGCCCAACAGGATTTACATTTCCCCAATATTCTTCCGTTTGTGGGTGCACAAGTGGATCCCCGTATACCTCCGACGTGGAGGCCACCAGTATCCTTGCATTTTTTGATTTAGCGAGACCTAATAAGTTATGCGTACCCAATGAACCTACCTTCAATGTTTGTATAGGTATTTTCAAATAATCGATAGGGCTAGCGGGTGATGCAAAGTGGAGTATATAATGGAGTTCTCCGGGAACATGGACAAATTTGGAAACATCGTGATGATAAAATTCAAAATGCTCAAGCGAAAAGAGGTGATTTATATTACGTAGGTCGCCGGTAATGAGGTTGTCCATACCAATAACATGGTATCCTTCTTTAATAAAACGGTCGCAGAGATGCGAACCTAAAAACCCTGCTGCACCTGTTATTAATACTCTTTTCATAGTTTATTGTTATATCACATCCTTCCGGCCAATGCTGTAGTAGGTAAATCCTTCCTGCTGCATTTGCTCGGTCGCATATAGATTTCTTCCGTCAAAAATAACAGGTTTTGTCATCCGATTCCTTATTTCTTTAAAATCGGGGGTACGGAATTCACTCCATTCGGTTGCTATTATAAGTGCATCGGCATCTTGCAGCGCCTCATACTCGGTGGATGCAAAATAGATACGGCTGCCATATAACTTGTTCACATTTTCCATAGCTGCCGGGTCATAAGCGCTTACACTGGCTTTATGTTTCAATAACTCATCGATAATAATAAGCGACGGGGCCTCGCGTATATCATCTGTATCTGGCTTAAATGACAACCCCCACAGAGCTATTTTTAAGCCTTCCAGGTTAGGAAAGTGCGCTTTTAGCCTATGGATAATTGAGTGCTTTTGAAGTTCGTTTACGTGCATAACCGATTTTAGAATTTTAAAATCGTAGTTATATTCATTTGAAGCCTGCACCAATGCTTTCACATCTTTTGGGAAACAACTTCCTCCATATCCTATACCTGGGAATAAAAAGCGTTTCCCTATGCGTTGGTCAGCGCCAATTCCAATACGTACGGCATCTACATCGGCACCCATTTTTTCGCAAATGTTGGCAATTTCATTCATGAATGAAATTTTGGTGGCTAAGAACGAGTTGGCAGCATATTTGGTAAGCTCGGCGGAGCGTTCATCCATAATATAAACAGGGTTTCCCTGGCGGACAAATGGCTTATACAAATCTTCCATTATTTTTCTTGCTCTTGGAGAGGAGGTCCCAATTACAACCCTATCAGGTTTCATGAAATCGTCCACTGCGAAGCCCTCTCGTAAAAACTCCGGGTTTGAAACCACATCAAACTCCACTTTGCAATTAGCTGCAATCGCTGCTCTAACCTTTTCGGAAGTACCTACTGGTACAGTACTTTTATCTATAATAACCTTATATGATGTAATTAGTTTACCCAAATCGTCAGCTACTTTAAGGATATAAGATAAATCAGCCGATCCATCTTCATTCGGTGGGGTAGGTAGTGCAAGAAAAATAATGTCAGAATTATCTACCACTTCTTTTAGGTTAGTAGTAAATCTCAGCCTTTTTGATTTGATGTTTCTTTCAAAAAGGGTATCCAGGTCAGGTTCATAGATGGGCATTTTGCCATTTTTCATAGCCTCAACCTTGGCGTTGTCAATATCAACGCAAATTACATGATTGCCGGTTTCTGCAAAGCAGGTTCCTGTTACCAAACCTACATAACCTGTGCCAACTATACTAATGTTCATATTCTTGAAATTTAAGGAACTTTTGGGTCGGCAAAGATAATACAATTAAAAGGCAGGAAAATGATATAAAACAGGAGATTACAGAATGTTTAACACTTTCTAATATGGTATGCAATTCTATTAGTTCAAAAGAAGTTTAGTATGTTTGTCGCTTGTAAAAACACTTCTGATTACGTGCAAAACGATCCGTACGTTTCTTTAAAAAATCGAGATTTCAGGCTTTTTGCATTTGCCCGTCTTTTAATAACTATTGCCACCCAGATGCAGGGTGTTATTGTTGGCTGGCAGATACTAGGATATACTAAAGACCCCTTTTTATTCGGGATGATAGGTCTTACAGAAGCTATTCCTTTTATTTCAACGGCTTTGTTTGCAGGTCATGTGGCTGATATTATCCAGCGCAAGCGAATCATAATAATATCAGCCATTATAATGAATATAGCTACCTTTATTTTGTACTTATATACGTTGAATAATGACTTATTCCTGCACCAGTATGGCATTTTGCCTATTTATATCATTATTTTTTTTACGGGTATTGCAAGGGCTTTTGTTGCTCCTGCCATGTTTGCATTTTTATCACAAATTGTTCCAAGGGAAGATTATCCTAATGCCACCACCTGGAATAGTACAGCATGGCAGGTAGGCGCTATTGCAGGTCCTGCAATAGGTGGTTTTCTTTTTGGGATAATTGGTGTAGGCAAGAGTTACCTTACTGATTTCATTCTAACTTTCATAGCGCTTATCCTTTTCAGTTTTATAAAAGCACGCCCACTACTTGAAAGGGTAAAGAAAGAGAAGCTTTTTACAAGTCTTTCGCAGGGAATTAAATTTGTTTTCAGCGATCAGGCCATATTAGGGGCCTTATCACTCGATTTGTTTGCAGTACTTTTTGGCGGAGCGGTGGCCTTGTTGCCCTTATTTGCCAAATTGGTATTGAAGACAGGCCCAATAGGGTTGGGGATGCTTCGTGCTGCACCATCTATCGGGGCCGTGATAATGGGCGCCGTAATGGTGTACCGCCCTCCTTTTAGAAATGCAGGCCGGAATATGCTGCTTGCCGTAATCGGCTATGGTATTTGCATCATATTGTTTGCCGTATCTACCAATCTTATACTTTCTGTTTTTCTGCTCGCAGTTAGTGGGGCATTCGATAGTGTGAGTGTAATTATAAGATCAACCATTCTTCAGTTAAGAACCCCCGATGAAATGCGAGGCAGGGTATCTTCTGTAAATAACATTTTCATCGGCTCCTCCAATGAAATAGGGGAGTTCGAATCGGGGCTTATGGCCCGGCTGATGGGTTTAATCCCCTCTGTTATTTTTGGAGGAGGCATGACCATATTCGTTGTAGGCTTTACCTGGATAAAGGCTAAAGCATTACGTACGCTCCATTTAGATGGGAAGAAATAATGTGGCCTTTCTTTACGACCTTATTAAAATAAAAACACCCCGATCGTATCGAGGTGTTTAAAATCTTTCTTAGTAGGCTCCCGGAGGTGGCGGAGGAGGTGGCGGATAGCTGTTATACCTTCTGCGGTGTGGATGGCTTTTAGGCGAATCGAATGTATATGCCATTGTAAGTATCACATTTGATATATTAGTTTTCAAAGTGGCTGGGGTGGCTTCAGAATAAGATTGATATTGTTCGCTATACTGCATAAGAGTATAGGCTATATCAAATGCTACATGATTTACCTTTAGGCCCACTCCAAGCGAATAGGTATTGCGTATAGAACTGTATCCTACGGTTGATTGGTTATAAGGATTTCCATAGATGGAGTATCCGGCACGAAGACTAATAGGATACAAAACCCATTCAAAACCAAAACGAAGATTATTTGCCTGCATAAAATCCTGGCTTATAGCGGAATTGAGGGGGGCAGTATATCCCGAACCTAAATCGGCGGACTTTACACTTATGGTGGAATAGTCGACATATTGATAATCTGCACTGACAATTCCCTGGCCGTTAATCACTGCGGCAGCGCCTATAATAGCTTTCATAGGAGTAGTGAGGTTATAATTATATTGGGTTTGGGCTCCCAAAGGATTCCCGTTGCCATCTGTTGTGACAGATAGCGCTTGATAATTGGTATATGGTGATCCGGAAATATAATTAGCAACCCAATTAGTTGAATAGTTGTCAGTCATGCTGAAATAGGTGGGTGAGTGAATTGCTGCTCCCACTCTCAACCAATCCAGTATGCGATAAATAATACCGACTTTAAAATTAACCCCAGTACCGGAAGTGTTTAAATTCTGGGTATACGTATAATTTGAGAAGCCATAATTGGCATCGGTATATTCGGCCTGTTCGGTATAAGAATCAGTAAGATTATAGTTTACATCTACAATTCCGATAGTACCACCGATGAACAAGCGGTCATTATAATTCCCACCAAAGCTTATATCGGTTTCTCCCATGGAGCCTGTGGTTAGTATGTTTTCGGTTTGCAATACGGTTCCTCCGGCATTGAGGGACGGTTGAATGATATTGAAGTATTGAGAGCCATTGGTGCCCGCTACAGTGTCTAACAGGCCTGCATTCCAAGCCGGAGCAACTCTGAATCCATCAAGATTGCCAAGATTGTTATAATTCGTTCCATTTGCCTGCGTAGTAATATCATTCAGGAATGTACTTGAATTGGTAGTACCCTGTATGGTTACGTTATCATTAAAATTATTCAGGCGGTTGTAGGCAACACCAAAATTGTAACTCTTCCAGCCACCTTTATCATCTTTGTCTTTCTTTCTAACTTTACCTGTTGCCATAAACCCCAAACTCTGAAGGGTTGCGGCGCTATTGGTGTTTGTGGTGGAAGTGCCATTGTATGATGCATTAGTACTTTGAAAGGCTATACCTGGTGTTATTTCCATCTGATTATTTGTGTAAACAGCAATACTTGCCGGGTTATATCCTAATGCACCCATATCGCCCCCTACAGCGCAAAAAGCCCCACCCATTGCAGCAAACCTGGCTGTACCACCCAAAATATCCTGGGAATATCGCAGGGCATCTGATTCACCCAACTGGGCACTTGTTTTCAGGGGAATAATTGCCGAAAAAAGGCAAACAGAATATAAGAACCTTCTCATTTTTATCAGGTTTTAAATGTTGAAATTGGTTTTAATTTGTAGAGATGAAGTTTATTTTCTCCCGCCGCCGCCGAAATGGCCTCCGCCACCACTGAAACCGGAGGAATGACCTCCGCCAAATCCGCTACTGGAATGACTTCCGCCGCTAAATCCATTGCCAAAATGGCTTCCACCAGATGCGCCACGGCCAATACTATAACCGGAAGAAGAACGGTTGGAATAATTCCCACCATAGTTTCTTTGTGAACCTCCGGAACGGGAATAAACACGTTGGGAGTTGCTGTAGTTACTTCTATTGTAGGAATTATTCCGGGTGTAGCTGCTATTCCTGGAATAAGTTCTGTTGCCAGTATTATTATTGGTGGCTGAACGTGAATATCCGTTTCCATTAGCAACCCTGTTTGAATTAGTGTATGTTCTTGCATTGGAATTTGCAACAGAACCTCGCGCAGATGCATTTGCTACATTTGAAAAATTATTGCCGGCTGTTCTTGCATTAGAGTATTTGGCAGGTGATACACTATTATTGGCTCTAACGTTATTCATGTTTGCGGTTCTCGTTCCGACGTATGCCCCAAAACTTGATTCATTTCTGATTGAACGGGGAGAACCTACAATTGCATTGCGATAACCATATCCACCATAATATCCATGATAACCATATCCGCCACCCCAATAACCGCCCCAATAGGGATAGCCAAAACCGTAACCAAAGCCCCAGTATGGGTAGCCCCAACCGAATCCAAATCCTAATCCCCAGCCGTAGTAAGGATAACCAAATCCTAATCCACAACTGTAATATGGGTAACCAAAAGCATAGGGATCGTAGTTATAGCCGTAGCTGTCATCATAATAGGTATCGTTGTTATTCCAACTCTGATCATACTTTCCAACATTGGACGAGTAATTATAATCATTGGAATAATAATTGTTCTTGTTTGAATCGTTTGCTGTGGCAGCAGGCTGATTTTGTGTTTGACTTGTAGCTATAGGAGCAGGCGTATTGGCAGGGGCAGTATTATTACGGGACGCATACACACCATCATCGTTATGTCCGGCAATATTTTCTTGTGTTCCACAGGAAGCAAAGCCGATTGCTACGAGACCGATGGCAGATATTTTAAGCAAGGTTTTCATAGGTTTCTTTACTTTTTTCAAAGGTTAGACTTTTTAACCGTTTAAAGGTTTATTGTTTATTTTTGCCGACTCCGATAAATCTTTTACCTCTATACACTTTAAACTGGGACGAAGTTACGCATTTTTAGATGAATTTTAGGTGAAGAATAAGGACAAAAAAGTTTTTAACAATTTTTAGCACTATGAGCAAAGCCATCGTATCTCGGGAACAAGACTATTCGCAATGGTATAATGAATTGGTAATAAAAGCCGGACTGGCTGATTATTCAGCAGTTAAGGGGTGCATGGTTATTAAGCCATATGGGTTTGCTATTTGGGAAAGAATGCAACGTGCATTGGATGATATGTTCAAAAATACCGGACATTCCAATGCCTATTTTCCTTTATTCATCCCAAAATCCTTTTTTTCGAAGGAGGCAGCGCATGTGGAAGGGTTTGCCAAAGAATGTGCTGTAGTGACACATTATCGCTTAAAAAACTCTCCGGAAGGCATTGTAGTAGATGAAACCGCCAAGCTGGAAGAAGAACTGATTATAAGACCCACTTCTGAAACTATTATTTGGAATACCTATAGGGGCTGGATACAATCGTATCGCGATTTGCCCCTTCTAATAAATCAATGGGCCAATGTGGTGCGTTGGGAAATGCGGACACGTCTATTTCTGCGTACTACTGAATTTTTGTGGCAAGAAGGGCATACCGCTCATGCTACTAGCCAGGAAGCTGTGGAGGAAACGTTACGCATATTAGATATCTACACTGAATTTGCTGAAAAGTGGATGTCGATGCCGGTTGTTAAAGGTGTAAAGACAGCCAACGAGCGTTTTGCCGGTGCGGTAGATACCTATTGTATTGAAGCTTTGATGCAGGATGGAAAGGCCTTGCAAGCGGGCACATCGCATTTTCTTGGACAGAATTTTGCCAAAGCATTTGATGTGAAATTCCTCAATAAAGAAGGTAAATCAGAATTGGTATGGGCTACTTCCTGGGGAGTATCCACAAGACTTGTAGGCGCATTGATAATGACCCATTCCGATGATGATGGCTTGGTGCTTCCTCCTATGCTCGCGCCTCATGAGGTAATTATTGTTCCTATCTATCGCGATGAAGAGCAGTTAAAAAAGATCATGGAAGTTGTTTCCCAAATTAACAGCGAATTGACCAAACAAGGCATACGGGTAAAAATAGATGCAGATGATAAGCACAGCCCCGGCTGGAAATTTGCCGAATATGAATTGAAAGGTGTTCCGGTGCGGTTGGCAATTGGTCCTAAAGATTTGGAAAAAGGAACTGTAGAAGTTTATCGCCGCGATCTAAAACAAAAGCAATTTGTTCCCCAGGATGGAATTGCACCACATGTTAAAAACCTGCTTTCCCAAATTCAGCAAAGCTTATACAATAAAGCGTTAGCGTTCCGTGAACAAAGCACGGTGAAAGTAGACGACTATACTACTTTCAAAGAAGTATTAGATAAAAAAGGTGGATTTGTATTAGCCCATTGGGATGGAACTACTGAAACAGAAGAGAAGATAAAAGAAGAAACAAAGGCCACTATCCGCTGTATTCCTATGGATAATCAACAGGAGGAAGGCAACTGTATATATTCTGGTAAGCCTTCCAAGCAAAGGGTTATATTTGCTAAAGCCTATTGACAATATTAGGAATTAACCACTTTATTAATATTTTTGTTCTGATTCAATTAAATTCTAATTTGTAATTTCAGATTTCTGATTAGACGTATGGATGCTAAACTAACTCCGGAGGAGCTTATATTAAAGCTGTTGAAAGAAAAAACAAGTCTTCAGCTTGATGTGCGTAAAAATATGGCCGATAGCTTTATTATGCTGAAGGAAACCCTCCAGGAGTTTGCAAAGAATCTATCACAAAAAGCTAATTCTTTTGATAAAAGGATAAACATTGCATATAAAGAGAAGAACGAATTTGAAGCTACTTTAACAGTGGCAGAAGATGTGTTGGTGTTCTATATGCAAACCAATGTTTTTGAATTTGACCAGAGTCACCAAGTATGGCAAAATTCGTATGTAAAGAATAATGAAGGAAATGCCTATTGCGGCATCATCAGTATTTATAATTTTTTGTCAGATTCATTTATTTATAATCGCAGCAATGATGCCGGCTATTTAATTGCTCGCATTTTTGTAAATCATGAAATGCATTATTTTGTTGAAGGTAAACGACAGTTAGGTTTTCTGTACAACGATTTTTCCAACTCCGTACTTGATAAAAAAGCCGTAACAGAAATAATAAATTCAGCCGTTATTTATACCTTGTCATTTAACTTATTTGTGCCTCCGTTTGATAACATAAAAGAAGTAAGTGTTTCAGCCATGGAAGAAGAAAACAATCGTATGCAGCTACAAACTGGTAAGCGGCTCGGTTTCAGGTTTAGCGCCGATAATGATAATTTGAGATGAAAGTACGCGCCATCATAACAGGTTCCACAGGCATGGTAGGCGAGGGTGTATTGCTTGAATGCCTTTCACATCCGGATGTTGAGCAGGTACTGGTGATAAACCGGAGGCCCTACGAGGTTACACATCCTAAACTGAAAGAAATTATCCTTGCTGATTTTTTTGACCTTTCTCCTATACAGGACCAATTGGTAAATTATAACGCATGCTTTTTTTGCCTCGGGGTGACTTCCGTTGGCATGAAAGAGCCGGAATATCGCCACCTGACCTATGACCTTACCACGAATATGGCACAACTGTTGTGTAAACAGAACTCGGATATGGTGTTCACTTATGTATCGGGTGCAGGAACCAATAACAAAGGCACCAGCAGGAGCTTTTGGATACGGGTAAAAGGTAAAACCGAAACCGATTTAATGGAACTGCCATTTAAGAAAGCCTATATATGTTCCGCCCCGGTTATATGCAACCTACCAAAGGAGCGAAAAACACGCAAAAAGCTTATCTTTTCATGAGTTGGATGTATCCTGTTCTGCGGATGCTATTCCCGAAATTTGTTTGCACACTCAAAGAATTGGGCCTTGCTATGATTCATTGCCTAAAAAAAGGCTACGACAAATCAATTCTGGAAGTACCCGATATAGTGAAATTGGCGGGGGAGAAGTAATCAAGTGAAACTATTCAATTACTCAACTAAGGTAGCCCGTAGGGGACTTTAAATTTTCTTATTCATCTTAACTTAAAATTACTTACAAGTGGCGTAAATACTACTATTAGTAAGGTTTTTACTTTAAAGTTAGATTTTGTTAAATTAAGGTGATTTAACTAAAAAGTGTCCCCTAAAGTGTCCCCTATTTCAAATTAATTTATCTTTGCAGCACTTAATTACTATACTATGGCAAAGGTGAATTTTTATTTGAAAGAACCAACTGGAAAGAGCGAAACCCTTATTTATTTGTTCTTTCATTACAAGGGAGCAAGGTTAAAATATTCCACAGGTGAAACAATTTTGCCGAAATTTTGGAATGAAGAAAACCAAAGAGCCAGTATATCGCTAAAGGGTAGTTCTGAAATAAACGGACTGATAGACCGAATAGAGGAAGGTATAAAGAAAATTTACAGGGAAGGGCTAACTTATGGAAAGGATATTACAAACGTATATCTGAAAGAGAAACTTGACGAGGAATTAAATGATACAGGCAAAGCAGTAAAGACCTTTTTTGATTATTTTAATGAGTTTACAGAGGTGCAAAAATCATTTAAGACTTACCGAACTATTCAAAAATACAATACGCTGAAAAGTCATTTATTGCAATTTCAAAGTAAAAAAGTCTATAACTTATCCTTTGAAAAAATTGATATACGATTTAACGAACTCTTTACTGCCTTTTGCATTACTGATTTAAACCTTGTAAATAATTCCATTGCAAAGTACATAAAGACTTTAAAAACCTTTCTACATTGGGCAACTGATAGAGGGTATAATAAAAGCCTTTCATTTGTTAAGTTCAAAGCAAAGGAACGGGACGCTGATATTATTTACTTAACCGAAGATGAACTTTTTACTCTTTACAATAAAGACTTATCTAAAAACATAGCCTTAGACAAGGTACGGGACACTTTTTGTTTCGGATGTTTTACAGGTTTACGATACTCCGATATTACAAGGGTAACAAAAGAAAATGTGAAAGGGGGTGAAATAAATTTCATATCCGAAAAGACTACCGAAAAACTAAGTATTCCGCTTAATGAATATTCAGAAGCAATATTGAAAAAGTATAATTACTCTTTGCCGGTTATATCTAACCAAAAGACAAACGAACATTTGAAAGAGTTAGGAAAACTTGCGGAACTTGATGAACCTATAATGATTACACGCTTTAAAGGGGCGGAAGAAATACAGGTAACTAAGCCAAAATATGAGTTTATAGGTACACATACGGCACGTAGAACCTTTGTAACTCTTTCGCTTGAAAAAGGAATGAGACCGGAAATAGTAATGAGCATTACCGGACACAAAGAATATAATACCTTCAAAAAGTATATTAAGATAACTAACAAGGTAAAAAACATTGATATGAAAAGGATTTGGAATAAAGAAAGCTCTTTATTGGCAGTAATTTAATGTATTGTAAAAAAATCCTTTATGAAATGCTATTTTCTTAATTGCCTCTCTTTTATTAACCTTACAAAAGACCAATTAATTAACCTGAGTCTTGTAATGGTAGGCTTATTAACTGTTGGAGTTGCCTTATATACTGCAATAATATTACTAAGGACACTAAAACAAATAAAAATCCAAACTGATGAGGCACAATTTCAAAGCAGAGCGATACTTGCAATGAATCAATACAATATTTATTACAAAGAACTGGAGGGTATTTCAGCAACATTTGAGAATATGAATTTTAAGAAAAATATGGAAAGACGTAGTTTTGATTTAAAAACAACATTTCCTTTGAATTTTAGACAGGCTTTAGATTTTGCAAATGGTAAAAATGACAAATTGATTGGACTGTTCACACTTTTTATGATTCCTGATAGAAATAGCAGAACAAAAGAGCAAGAAACCTATATTCAATTTGACATATTACAACCTTTAATACGTGGATACGAACATCTATTACTTTTTTTAAATGCCATTAAAGACGATAATATATTAACAGATGAGTATAAAAGCATGTTTTATGAAAAAGTGGAATATGAATTATTACAATCATATCTAAGAATTTGTAATTACAAATTTATGGATAAGACAAATGACTTTGACTTATCCTGCTACCCTGACCAATGGGTAAATGAATTTAAGAAGATTAATAATTTTTATATAAATAATAATGCCTTCAGATATAAAGATTTGGATTTTTACCGGACGACTATGTAAATGAGAGGTGCTATATAAATTGTATTATTAAAAAAGGAATAATGAAAAATATTATAGATGAAAAAACAAACATTGCTTTTAAATTAGCAAAGTACGAATCTCACGAGGACAAAATAAAATACTTGAATAAGGAGATTAAAAAAAATGAAAAGTTACTTAAAACCTTTTGTAACACCCTTGAATATAAAAACCATCCCTATAAAAATGGAACTATTGCAATGGGAAACGGATTTTCTTTTCTTGAAGAGGAGTATTATAATGGAATAATCGAGCACTTAAAGGAAAGAAAACTTTCTATTGTAAGTAATCTGCCCCCTCCAGAAACCGTTAAGGTATTAAAAGATAAAATTACAAATAAGCAACAAATTTTATTACTGAATTATTTAGGCATACTTGAGAACGAACATCTACAAAAACTTACAACTGAAAAAAAGGGTATTTTATTAGGGTACTTGCTTAATAGAGACGAAAAAAACATGTCTGATTATATAAGATATTTTTACGGTAAGCCTGATAATAAGTTTAACTGCAAAACTCCTGCAAATATTGAAGCTGTGAACAAAATTTTAAAAATTTTGGGGTTAAAGGAAATACTTACATAGATTTATCTTTTTTAATCTTTGTAGTTACTACATGCCCCGCTCCACCGGAAAAGTAGGAAGAACTTGGCAAAGTTTTTAAACACTTTGTCAAATGGAAAATCAATTAATAGTTACTCTCAATGTTAATGACTTAAAAGAACTCATTAGCGAAGGCGTTACCAATGCCCTTTCAAAAACCCCACAGCCTAAAAAAGAAGACGATACTTTGCTAAAACGCATAGACGTAGCAAAACTATTTTCTGTTTCACTGGTAACAGTTTCACAATGGCAGAAAGACGGCGTACTACCATACCATAGAATTAAGAGCCGTATATTTTTTAAGCGATGCGAAGTATTACAGGCAATGGAACTAAAACCAAAGTATAAACGTAGTAGAAAGTGACACTTACTAAATACAATAATTAATAAGTAAACATCTTAAAACATTTGTTAATAAAGGAATGCTGGGAGATTTATGTAACATATATGTTACATAATAAGCTGAATAATGTTACATATTTTTAGTATTGAGAGCGAATAAAACACAGGTAAATGCAATAAAGGAAACACTAAATGAAGTGTGGAATGTTGCTGATGTGAAAATATTTGTAAGCCCGAAAAAGACCTATAAATATGAATCCTTTACAATGTTTTTTCAAGCAGCTAATCTTTGGTTGACAAAAACACTAACTCCAATTTCTTGTAAGCTATTGATATATTTTAATTCCATTACAGCCTATGGAAATAGAGTAGATAAAGATATTTCAGATATATGCGGGGATTTAAAATATAGTAGGATGCAACTTAATAGGGGAATTAAGGAATTGGAATCGTATGATATTATCCGTATTCTTAAATTAGATAGCGACAAACGAAGGAATATTTATATACTTAATCCTTATCAAAGTTGGAAGGGTGCGCCAATTGAAAGAGCAATTATAAATAAAATATTCCCCGACAATCAATTACAATTTGATTTTGGAGGCACAAAAAAACCCCTGCATAGGCAATTAAGACCAAACGTGAATTTTTTAGAGCAATCAAAAACGAGGGAAAATAATGAGAACGCTAATAAGACCTCTAATGAAAACAAAGTCAAAGATGTTTAGTGAGCGGATTAAATTTTACGCCGATACTGAAAGGGAACGGAATAAATTATTTACATGGGAGCTTCCGAATGGTATACTAAGTATTCAGGATGCTTTAAAACGCTTTTTTGATAAGCGTTGGAATATTAGGGCGGCTTGGTATGAAAAGATTGATGTAAGCACAGGGGAAATAAAAGAGAATACAAAAATTGACGTTAAACGGGAATTAGATGCGTATATTAACAACGGACTTTCCCATAAACAGTAAATATTTATATTAAAGTTCGACTTAGTGTTCAGCTTAAAAGATATATCCTTATTGTACTTATGCCTCTCCTATATGAGCTTGCTTTTCCTTTTTTGCAAGTTCCCGACAAGCACGTGAACAAAACTTAGTGCCTTTCCTCCTTATCCAACATTCTGTTTGGCAATATTCGCATATATGCGAATATTCAATATGTGTAGAATGAATATAGCTGTTATTATACCAAGTATGTCTGGTATGATTTACCCTCCTTATTTTGGGTTGATTCATGCCTACAAATATACAAAACGCATGTAACATACAGAAAACATACACTAATCAGCCGGAAAATGTACAGAAAACATAGCTCCCAACGCGCGCGCATAATGCACGCGTGATACGCACGCGCGTAAGGCAGCAAAATATGTCGTAGTATATTCCCTTATAGCATATTAATTTTTACATTTGTAACTCTTAAAACAATAGAATGAAATAAACATAAAGGATAACTAACATATCAGCGTTAGCTTTCTTGTAATCGGAAAATTAGACACTTCCCGCTTTTTCACAAGGATAAGTTATACGCTCACGCCAAAGGCGTGGGCTTTACTTATTTGTGAATAGGGTTTGTCTAATTACCCCGATTACGGTAGGATATTGTCCACGCCTGATTTTTTATATAAACCTCCTGTTTGGGACAATAACGGAGAAATAAAATCAAATCACCATGTAACAAACCCCTAAAAGTGTTCGCCGAAAAACTTTAAGAGTAGGCAAATTTCTAATATTTTAAAAATCAAACAAAATGAAAAAGTTAATTCTATCTATTGCAGTTATAGCCGTATTATTAAGCACAACCAGTTGTGGAACAATTTTGGGCGGTAAAATTGGAGAGTGCCAAAAAACAAAATCACCTAAAGGACAGCCTGGAAGACAGGTAAGAGGATGGTGTTTAGTTTTTGATGGCCCCTGGGGATTAATAATAGATGCTATTACAGGTGGGCTATATATGCCTTGCGATGGCCCCAAAAAATAAGCAAAAAAAAGTGGATATATATTATAAAAGGCTCGGAATAACCGAGCCTTCATTACCTTTTATTAAACTCTTTTAACAATTACAAATATGAAAAGAATAATTTTATTTATCGGAATTGCTTTATTATCCTATACTAATTCTTTTTCACAACAAAATGTCAATGGCGGAAATGTTATAGCAACTACGGAAGAAGAGTATAATTATGTAACAGTAGGATACCCGCAAGCAGTTGCAGCAGGGTATGATGTAAAAAAAGGATATTCAGTAAAAGACTTAGGAAATTGGGGGTATCAGGGTAAAAGCGTAAACTTTAAAGCATTTTATAGAGATGGCATAGTAAAACCAATAGCAATAATGGCTATATATACCATTATAGTTGATGGTAAAATTTCTTCTCCCGAATATTATTGTATTCCTACAATAAATGCTTATGCCTTATGGCAAAGAACATTACAGCAAGTTTCCGCCGAAAGTCTTGCTGGAGCAAAATATGAGGCTTTTACTTTTGCCTTAATGAAACTTGCTTCTGAAAATATGACAGTTCAATAATCCTAATCTAATAACATCTTATTATTAAGGCTTGGTGAATTACCAAGCCTTTTTTATTAGCCTATCTTACTTTATCTTTCTTAATACTTTCTCTTTCAGAGAAAGTATTACTACTCAAATAAGTGATAAATAGCAAGTAATAGTGTCCCCTAAACTGTCCCCTAAGAATAAAAAAACCTTGTAATATTTTGCTTTACAAGGTTTTATAAATTTTAAAAGTAGCCCGTAGGGGAATCGAACCCCTGTTTCCAGGATGAAAACCTGGCGTCCTAACCCCTAGACGAACGGGCCTTAATTTTTTAAAGAGGCGCAAAAGTAGATAATTTTTGAATATAATAACATCCTGATGGAAAATTATCAGGTGGCTAGTTATTTAAAAGTTACTTGAATGCCTCTACGACTTAGGTTTATCAAGCAAATTATGGAGTTCAGCCTCCAGGTCCGAATCGCTTAGTTTTTTATCTATAATCTTTCCTTCAGGCGATACAAGCACGGTAAAGGGTATACCATCAAAGTGATACTGCTTTACCACTTTGGAGTCCCAGTATTTCAGTTCGCTAACCTGTGTCCAGGTTAGGTTAAATTTCTTTATAGCGGTTTCCCAGTCAGGTTTAAACTTATCAAGCGATACACTGAAAACGGTAAAGTTTTTGTCCTTATATTTATTGTAAATACCCACCAAACCTGGTAGGCTCTCTTTACATGGTCCGCACCAGGAGGCCCAAAAATCAATTAATACGTATTTGCCGTGAAGACTGGATAAGGGAATCATTTTGCCCGTTGTATCTGGCAAGATAATGTCGGGAGCTATAGCGCCGATAGCTACCGATGCCATGCCTTCGTACATGGTATGATAGCGTTTCACATAGATTGAATTCGGATATTCCTTGTTAAGTGCACTATCAAGCGAGGCATAGTAAGTAATATCCTTGTCTGGTGACAATTGCATACTGGCTGCCAGGCAAGCAAATGAATTGATGTTTTGCCTGATAAAGCTCTTTACAAACATGGCTTCGTTATCCATAAGTTCATCATACGGTTTTCCAAAAGCGCCATTCAACGAGTCAAGCTTTTGTTTATTTCCGCTTACTGTATTAACCAATGCCTGGAACAAGCGTTGCAATGAATCACGCTTCATCATGTTGGTTTTAGCCTCCATATTGAATTGCCAGAATAATTTGGAATCTGGTGAGCCATCAACGTTATAAGTATATCCCAGGTTTTGCGCATTTCCAGTTATGTGTACTTTTTCATTCGAATCAAGGATCAGTGTAACATAGTTTTGTTGGGTGATGCGGAGTGTATAAAATCCTTTATATATACCCGGGGTGCTGAATGTGAAGGACCCATTCTTATCAATGGTTGTTGAATCAAGATGTTGGGTAGTGTCTGGTAGCAGTCTGTCGAGATATACCTTTATTCCTTCTCCTGCTTGAGATAAAGTGCCACTTAATTCAAATGTGAAAGCCTTTTTACCTGAGTTATGGCAGGAAGGCAAAAACAAAGTTCCCACAACTAGTAAGGAAAAAGCGATGTATGTTGATTTCAGTAGTTTCATGGTGATGTATATTTACGACAATTGATGGTAGTAGGACTATTTTTCAAGGATATTTTTTAATAACTGTGTAGCTTTTTTAGGATCGGCTTTGCCTTTCGATAGTTTCATTATTTCTCCCATAAAAAGGCCTATTAAACTGGTTTTCCCGTTTTTATATTCGGTTACTTTTTCAGGGTATTTATCCATCGCTATTTTTATAAATTCCTCAATCACTCCGGCATCGCTCTCCTGCACCAGGTTATGCTCTTTGGCGATATCAGTTGCCGTTTTAGAGGGCTGTTTCAGTAATTCGGGGAAAATGCGTTGTGACGCGATAGTATAGTTCACCTTATCTGAATCAATCAACGCTATAATATCGGCAATAGTAGCCGGTTTCAACGGGAATTTATCAATGGTTACTGCATTTTCATTCAAGTACGATTTTACATCGCCCATCATCCAGTTGGCCGCAGCTTTATGATTGGTGGTAAGCTTGCTTAGCTCTTCAAAATAGAGCGCAAATTCCTTATTATCTATAATTACTGATGCGTCATAATCGCTCAGTTTATAGGCAGAAGTATATTTTTCATAAAGCTCATCGGGTAATGGCGGTAAGGTCAGGCGAACATCCTCAATATATTCTGGCATCACCATTACTGGCGGTAAGTCAGGTTCGGGGAAGTAACGGTAATCATCTGCGCTTTCCTTGGTACGCATGGTGAATGTTTTGCCAGTTGAAGCATCGTAGCTGCGGGTTTCCTGCATTATTTTGCCTCCCGCCTCCATCTCTTCTATTTGCCTGGAAATTTCATGCTCAATAGCAGCTTGTACATTGCTGATGGAGTTCATGTTTTTTACTTCTACCTTGGTGCCAAACTTAGTTTCTCCTTTCAGTCGCACAGATACATTGGCATCACAACGAAGGCTGCCTTCTTCCATGTTACCATCGCAAATTTCAAGGTAACGCACCAGTCTTCTTAATTCCGTAAGATAGCTATATGCCTCATCAGCATTAGAAATTACGGGCTCGGTAACAATTTCAAGTAAGGGAACTCCCGCACGGTTCAAATCAATTAAGGTGTACTCAGGGTCTTGTTCATGTATGCTTTTACCGGTATCTTCCTCCATGTGGATACGGGTTAGTTCCACCTGTTTATTTTTCCGTCCTCCGTTGGTGTTTATTGCAATGTATCCACCGGTACAAATAGGAGTGCTTTGCTGGGTAATTTGATACCCTTTAGGCAGGTCAGGATAAAAATAGTTTTTGCGCGAATATTGATTCTCTCTGGTTATACTGCATTTGCAAGCCAGGCCAAGTTTCACAGCATATTCTATTACTTTTTTATTTATCATCGGCAAGGTGCCGGGATGACCTAATGAAATAGGGCTTACCTGCGTATTAGGCATGGCTCCGAATTCGGTAGAATCGCTGCAATATGCTTTACTATTAGTTAGCAGTTGTATATGTACTTCGAGCCCAATTATGGGTTCGTATTTGTCAAAAATGGCTTTATCCATAGTGGATTTTATGGTTGCAAAATTAGGTAAAACTTCCTATTTCGGGGGATTATTAATATCCAGAGAACCGTAATGATCCATTTGCCCTACTATCCATTGCTGCCTCTCTGCTACATATGGGCCTGGGTTTACGGGGCTCCATTTCAATGGATCAGGCAAAATAGAGGCCAATGCAGCAGCTTCCTGACGTGTAAGGTTTTTAGCATGCTTATGAAAATAGTATTCCGATGCAGCTTCGGCTCCAAAAATCCCTTTGCCAAACTCAATCACGTTTAGGTATACTTCCATAATGCGTTTTTTGCTCCAGAATAATTCGGTCAGCCCGGTGAAGTAGACTTCGAAGCCTTTTCGTACCCAACTGCGGTTGGTGGTGAGGAATGCACACCTGGCCGCCTGCTGGCTAATAGTGCTTGCTCCGCGTATTTTTTTAGAATGTTCGTCGTGTCTCCATGCTGCTTTTATAGCATCGAAATTAAATCCGTGATGATGGAAAAAGTCCTGATCTTCGGAACAAAATACAGCTAACTGCAAATTAGGTGATATGTCATCGATAGATACCCAGGTTTTTTGAATGGGGGCGGGGTGTTTATCAAATTTTTCCTTTACATAACGTATAATTACCATCGGGGTTGTGTAAAAAGGCACCCAACGGAAAATGATAACGGAAATAATCGTTATGGCCAAATAAAATAAAACGATTCGCTTAGTCCATCTCCAAACTGCCTTTCTTGTATTCTTCATTATAACTCTTGGGAAATTTGGGACGAAATTAAATATTCAAGACTATTACGTGAATAAAAAACGGCATAATAAATTAATATATGCCGTTAAGTTTTTTAAATGTTGGAATTTTTACAGCTGGTACCCGATACCAAAAGTAATATTTAATAATTGAACAGGTAAATGGCCGTTAACGGAGTAATTTTGCATATATGTTATATTGGTGGGATTATTAGCATAGGGCGTGTAGTATTCAGTTTGCTCCGTATTATAAGGTACACTTGAGTAAAGGTAATCTACATTGGCCATAACACATATTTTCCGTCTGCCAAATTCTGCTATCATTAAGCGTAGCCCTATGCCTGCATCAAACGCAAATGATGTGGAGTTGCTGGGTTGTAAATCATATTGGTATTGGTCACCTGTTATATCTTCGTAAGCAATATCTTGTTCAGGGAGGCTGGATAAAAGAACGCCACCCATTAATCTGGCATCTGCCGAAAGGTTGCCAATAAGGGGATAAGTAACAAATAATCCTCCCATAATGCTGCTTTCTGAATAATCATTTTGATCGGGATATACCGGGCTTACTTGATTATTATTTGAAAATGTATTAAGATCATATTCATTATCGTAGCTGCCAAACATCAAGGCAACTCCAAAATTAGTGTGGTTGATAGGAATACCCATGGAAAAATTAAAATTGGAGCCCGCAAGAGCATATCCTCCATATTGACTTCCAATTGCCTGAAAACCCCCTTGCGGATTTGCAAATCCATAATTTATTGAAATGAATCCGCTGGGATCCTCGGCGGTATTATCTTTATCCTTATCCTTTTGCTGAGTGTTGTTCGAAGGCTGTTTTCTCCATGAACCGTTTCCTCCGCCTCCATAATAGTCCTGTGCACTGCTTATAATACATAAGCAACTAAATAGGCTACATAATACCAGAGCCTTTGCTTTGCTTCTTGTTGTTTCCATATTTCTTTTATTTTAAGTAATAGACTATCTGTTTCAAATGAAGTTTAACCAGTTTTTCTTTTATGACGACGAAGGAATTTAAACCTTTCCATGTAATTACGTTCTTATTATTCCAATATAAAACAAAAAGGTCTGAAATGGCTTATAAATTCGACGACAAAGGTATTAAAGAGGGTATATTTGTATAAAACATATTTTAAGCAGGCTATCAAAAAGAACATCGTCTAACATTTTTTAACATATTTTTTAATAACCATGAAGCGCATAAATCCTCTGAAACAAATTATAACCGGTATTTCTTTACTATGGATGGCAGGCTGCTCATCTCCTCTTGTATACAATAGTGTATGGCAAGATAAACAGATTACCATTGATGGTAAAGCAACTGAATGGAAAATTCCATTGGATTATTTTGATGATAAAACCAAACTCAACTTCACTGTTACCAACGATAAAAACAATCTTTATTTCTGTGTTCGTGCCACGGAGAATGAAACCCAAAAAGGAATTATTCGCAGCGGTATGCAAATATGGATTGATACTACCGGGGGTAAAAAGAACCAGGTAGGTATACAGTTTCCGATTATAGAAAGAGGTACAAATACGCAAGAGGCTTCTTCAAAGCATTCAGATTCATACGAATCGTCAGAATCTTCGACATCTATGGATAATATGACTACCGCCAATAACCTGAAAAAGCACTACAAAGGAATAGGCAAAGAAATAAAACTTACAGGGTTCGTTAATGCTGCTAATGGCTTAGCTCAAGTTCCTAATACGTACGGAATTAATGCCTGCCTTAATTGGGATACCAATGGCATTATGATTTATGAAGCATGTATTCCACTCGGTACCTTTTATAAAAATTCGCTTTCACTTTCCGATAGCAATAAGGTTATTGGTATATCTTTTATTGTGTCGGAAAGTCAAAAGAATAATGGTGGCGGTGGAGAAGGAGGAAGTCATGGCCATGGCGGCGGCGGCATGGGCGGAGGTGGTATGCACGGTGGCGGTGGTCATAGCGCCGGCGGATCATTGGAACCTGAGGTACTTACCACACATATAAAATTTCGTTTGGCAGTGCAAGCGCCATCTAAACAGTGAAAATAAAATAGATTGAAGGGAAGGAAACATATTGTAATTTTATTGCTAACCTTTTTTTTCGGAAGTGTTGTAAAAGCACAATCCCCCAATCCACAACCCATAAAGATATATGGCAAGCTTATAAGCGATTCTGATAAAACACCCATGCAGGGCGTGGCTGTTACATTGTATACACCTGACAGCGCCCAACAATTTTTTACGATAACAGACAACAACGGAATTTTTGTTTTTGAAAACATAACTCCGGCACGGTATAGGTTGAGGGCTTCTTTCATTGGTTACCTGGATTTCAATATTCGATTTGCTCAATCTTTTACCAATATCAATATGGGTGTTCAGAAAATGAAATTTGGCACCACCGATATAAAGCAGGTTACTATTCACGGGGTAGTGCCTGTTGTGCAACATGAAGATACTACCGAATATAATGCTGATGCCTTTAAAACCCAACCTGATGCCTCGGCTGAAGACCTGGTGAATAAAATGCCCGGCATAACATCGCAGAATGGGGCTGTTACAGTGAATGGGGAACAAGTAACACAGGTGCTGGTAGATGGCACTCCCTTTTTTGGAGATGACCCGATGGTAGCTTTGAAAAACCTTCCGGCTGAGGTGATAGATAAGATACAGGTATTTGATAAGCTAAGCGACCAGGCGCAGTTTACCGGCTTTGATGACGGAAACACACAAAAAACAATAAATATTGTCACTAAAAAAAATCGGCGTAACGGCACGTTCGGTAAGGTATATGGAGGCTACGGAACCGACCAACGCTATTTGGCAGGAGGTAATATGAATTTTTTCAATGGTGCTAGTCGTTTTAGCATAATAGGCCTTGCCAATAACATTAACCAGCAGAATTTTGCTACCCAGGATATATTGGGTATGTTGGGCGGAAGTGGTAATGGCGGCGGAGGCGGAAGAGGTGGTTCTGGTGGAGGTGCCCGCCTGGGCGGCGGCATGGGAGGAGGCAGCAACATATCTTCTACCGGTGGTGGGCTTACAAGAGGAGCAGGGAATTACCTGGTAGGTACACAAGGTGGAATCACCACGACAAATTCCGTGGGCATGAATTACTCTGATGCCTGGGATAAAAACAGGGTGAGGTTAACGGCCAGCTATTTTTTTAATAATTCGGTGAATAATAATAACACTATCTCTACAACAGCCTACACAAGTGGAGAAGAAAGCAGCAACATATACGACCAAAACTCAAGTACGGGTAGCACGAATTATAATAGCCGTATAAACAGCCGCCTGGAGTGGAATTTAGATACGAACAATGCCATATATGTGGTATTGAAAGGTAATATACAGCAAACGGAATCAATGGCCAATGCTACAGAAACCGATATGCTGACTGATATTGAACAAAGCTTTTCACAAACCGGTTCTTCCTCCACAAGCAGGGGATATGATTATTCCGGCAATATTCTATATATGCACAAATTCCATAAGCTGCACAGAACCATATCCTGGAATCTGAGCTTTGATGAGAACAACAAAAGCGTGCCCGGAAATCTCTTATCCGTGGATGATTACTATGCAAGGGACACCACTACCGTTTCTACTGTTCTAAACCAGCAATACACCCAACCTACATGGGGCTACACCTATTCTTCGAACATTTCTTATACTCAACCTTTAGACAGTAATAGTATCCTCCAAATTAATTACAATCCTTCCATTAATTACAACAATACGAATAGAAGAACATATAATTACGATTCTACCTTGGTCGGGTATGTATTATTTGACAGCGCTCTTTCCAATCAATATGAGGATACATACATCACTCAATCTTTTGGGCTGAGCTACCGGCTTAATCATGGGAAGAAATATTATATTATGCTTAGTGTAAACCCTCAATATGCTACTTTAGTAGGGCAGGAGCAGTATCCAACCAGTGGGCAAATACAACGCAGTTATACCAGCGTACTCCCAAGGATAATATTTAATTACCGTTTTTCTCAAAGTAAAAATCTGCGCCTTATGTATCGTACCAATGTTACGCCGCCTACTATTGCCCAGTTGCAGAATGTGGTAAATAATAGCAATCCATTATTGCTTAACACAGGTAACCCAAATTTAAAACAAGATTTTGAACAGAGTTTCATAGTACGATATGGTGCTACCAATTCCAATGCGGGCACCACATTCCTGGTGTATACCTATGTAAACTATATTCAAAATTATGTAGGGAATGCTTCGTTTATTCCTTTGCATGATAGTACACTTTCCAATGGAATGTTACTATATAACGGTTCCCAGCTTTCAGAGCCTGTGAACTTGCAGGGTTATTTGAATGCAAAAGCTTTTATTACCTATGGATGGCTTATACGTCCACTTAAAGTAAACCTGAACCTTAATTCAGGTGTTACCTATACTCACACACCCGCACTGATAAATGATGTTACCAATTATTCATCTAATTACACATACAGCGAAGGAGCCGTGTTGGGCAGTGATATAAGTGAGAATGTAGATTACACCATATCGTACACAGCCAATTATAGCACCGTTGCGAATACCCTGCAAAACCAGGAAGATGATAATTATTATACCGGAGTGCTGACAGGGAAAATCAACCTGATATTTTTTAAAGGACTGATAGTAAATACAAGCCTCAGTCAAACAGCTTACAGCGGCTTATCAGCTTCGCAGTATGACCAGGCTATTTACTTATGGAATGCCTCTATTGGCTACAAATTTTTAAAGGACAAAATGCTGCAAGTGTCAATAAGCGCAAATGACATATTAAATCAAAATACCAATATTACCCGTACCGTAACCGATACATATATCCAGGACAGTCAAACGGTAGTGTTGCGCCGTTATTTTATGCTGAATCTTCAACTTAATATACGCAAGTATAAGACTACAGCGCCCGATGCGAAAGGGGCTACTGGAAGTAAGGGATAAAAAAATAAACTCCCCCCAAAAAAGTTTATTGCACCAATGCACAGGGAATCTCAAATAACCAACGGCTACCCAAACATAGTGGATTAGCGGGGTAAAATAAAAAGGGACGGGTTTTAAACCGTCCCTTTTCAAAGGCTCCCTAAGGAATGTCTATCTATTATTGAATCTTTACGATCTTGCTTTCTTTAGCAATGGTTCCGTCCTGATTCAGTACTCTAACCAGGTAAATTCCATTGGCGCGGTCCGCAATGTTAAACTGCATAGATGTGTTATCGGACACAAATGTGCTGCTTAATTTTTGGCCTGTATAATTATAAAGCTCTATCGTTTGTCCGTGTAATACACCTGCAACAGTAAAGTAGCCTGTGTTCGGGTCAGGATAGATATTTATCACAGTAGAGTTAGAAATGCCAGCTACTCCCGCAGTACTTTTGATAGTAACAGTAGTGCTGTAAGCGCAACCGTTGGCATCAAGAATGGTACATGTATAGGTACCTGCACTTTGTCCTTTAATAGTGTCAGTTGTTTTACCACCAGGAGTCCACAGATAGGTGTATGGACCTGTGCCACCGCTCAAGGTAACTGCTGCCACACCTGTTTTGTTACCATTATCAGCAATCGAATCGTGTGTAGCCGTCATGGCAGTAGGTTGGGTAATGGAAACAGAAGCGGTTGAAGTACATCCATAACCATCGGTAACCTCAACAGTAAAACTACCTGCTCCTACATTTAAAATAGTATCAGCAGTTCTTGCGTTCGACCAGTTATAGTTATATGGTGAAGTTCCACCGGCTACGCTAGCAGTAGCGCTTCCGTCTAATTCGTCATAGCACTTAACATTAGTTGCTTTAACGCT
>JABDCH010000017.1:0-38611 GCA_013288205.1 Bacteroidota bacterium
TTATTGGCCGGAACGCAGGAATAGAAGCCGATAATAACAGCTAATCCCGTAGTTATAAAAGTAATTTTCATGCTGGGTAAGGATAAATGGTTAAACTTAAAATATGAGTGCTATGATAAAGCCTATTTCTGACCTTTGGCGCTGTCAGTTTTTTTAGCAGTGTCAGTCGCTTTGGCAGCCTCCATAGAATCTTGCTGACGCATCGTTTTTATGGCATTTTGCAAGGAATCGAAATGATGGGCGGCCGCAATAGAGTCAGTTGCTTTTTTATCTGCTCCTTTGTCAGCAGAACCACCGCAAGAAGCTAAAAAGAAACAGGGAATGGCTAATAGAAGAAATTTCACTTTCATTACAGAATTGTTTTATACAGCAAAAATACCAACAACGCAGGCCTTTAAAATACCCCTTCTAAAGAACTTATTAACAAGGGTCAAGGGAAAAGAGGAGGGGATAAGTACTTTGGATATTGAATAACGAACACGCAATAATAATTGCAGGATTTTTATTTAACCTTACTTAAATAACTCTTGATGGTTACATCCATAGCGTCCGACCCGTCTTGCATAACAACGAGTTTCTTTTCGCTGTTAAACAAAACAAAGAAAGGCATAGCCGGGATATTATAATTCAAGCACAAATCTCCATAAAAACCATCGGATTCCCAGAGGTTGGTCCAAATGATTTTGCGGGTTGTTGCGGCCTTTTGCCAATTTGCCCTGCTATTATCTAAGGCAAGCGAAATAAAGGCAATTTTTGAAGTATCCAGCGTTTTATAATAGCTAACTATCGAATCCATTTCATGTACACAAGGGCCACAGCCATTTGACCAGAAATGAAGCAATATCCATTTGTTTTTAATGGCAGCCGAATTAAACTTTCTCCCTTTCACATCCGTTAAGGTAAATTCTTTAAAAGCATCCCCTGCATTAGGGTATTTCCTAGCGCCGGAAAGGTCTGCCTTTATCTGATGATATTCGGGATATAGATCAAGCGCCGGATTTAATTGATTAAATAATGCCAATTTTTTATCGGTGCTTTCTAAATATAGCATATGAGAATGGGTAAAGAACCAAAGCGATAAATAGGAATCGGGGTGTGTCTTTATATAGGACGTAACAATATATATCTCTTCAGAATCTTTATTTTTTTCTCCCATTAGCTGACAAATAGAATCCCATTCATGTAAAGTTTTATTTTCTACGTTAATGTTAGGTATCTCTATGGTCTTATTTGAATAATTTATAATCAATTTTCTTCGTTTGATTTCAGGAGCAATCCATATCCGGCTTTTCCAATTGAAATTTATATTTGAATCTCCATGCTTCTTAGGATCTAATAGAATGTAAAGATATTTTGGTTCTGTGGGATAGTACGTAAATTCAAGGGTAGAATCATTTATTCGTGTGGGAGGTACGTCCTGATAATTTAATATTTTCAACTCATTCATCAATTCAGATTTAGCGCCTCTTTGTACAATAACTAATTTACATTGTGAATTTGCATTTTGCAATAGCAATAAAGAAAAAAATATAAATATATGAGTCTTCATATTATAAAAAGTGGAAATAGGCACCAAATATAATACCTATTTCCTTCCTGATTAATAGGCAATTAATTTTAATTACTAGCTATAACATAGTATAATTGGCCATTAATTATTGTATTAAAATCTACGCAGCCTCCACCTCCAACACTGCAACATCCTGTCCAAGCCCAACCGCTACCACCCGGATTACCCGGTGGATAACAGTTTTCACAAAAACTACCTTCTGAACTAAAAATAATTCCACCACCAGTCATACTATTAAATTCAGCCATAGTAATATCTGTAACAGTTGGTTTTGTACTGTATGTACATGCAATAACTTCTATTCCGAAAATAGCTGATAATAGAGAGCTTGTGTAAGAAATATTAGGAGCGGAATCCAATCTGTGAATGTTGGAATCTGTACCAGAAAACCCCATAGGCAAACCATTAATAAAAACCATGTATGTTTCTAAAGATACTTTTGTGGCAGAATCTAGTGCCAGGATTAAGGTATTTGATGAGGTATTTAATAGTGAGGTTAATTGGGTGGTATTTGTTGGTCCACTATAATTTAATACTGCACTCACACATGCTTGAGAATTAGATTTATTAGCAAATGTAAACACCAAAACGAATACCAGTGCTAATTTTAATAAAGTTTTCATAGGTTTAAAATTTAATTGTTATTATTATAAAAATTTGGAAAACAAATGTAAATAGAGGTCTATCGGTCTCTTTTATCCTTTAGGAATAATATATTCCCTGTACACATAGTTTATGTAATTAATGCATATATTTGTTGTCATCAATAATAATTGAGATGGTGCTTGGACAAAAAATAAAAAAAATTCGGGAGCTCAAAAATCTTACCCAGGAACACATGGCTATTCAGCTTGGCCTTACTCAAGGCACTTATAGTAGAATGGAATTGGGCGAGGTGGATATTCCATACACTAGGTTGGAGGAAATATCTAAAATACTTGAAATGAAACCTGAGGAAATCATTGCTTTTGATGAGCGTATGGTTTTTAATGTAATGTACAATACACCCGGGAAAGATTTGGTAGTTTATCAGGTACAACAACACGAGGACACTATAAAATCATTAAAAGAAGAGATAGTCTACCTAAAAAGTGTATTGGATAAAATACTGCTATCGGACAAGAAAGGAAATAAGGAATAGATAATTGCTATTCCAAGTTGAGGCTTAGCTTTATTGCGGCATCTTCCTTTGCCCGCATGGTTTTTTTATTGGCAGCCGTTTTGTCGGTGTAACCGCATAGATGCAATATACCGTGAATAATGGTGCGCATCAATTCCCTTTCAAAGGGTTGTTTGAATGAATGTGCGTTCTCTTTCACCCGGTCTATACTTATAAATATTTCTCCTTCCACTTTCGTTTTTTCGGAGTAATCAAAAGTGATAATGTCCGTATAGAAATCGTGTTGTAGGAATTGACGGTTTATATGAAGGAGGTATTCGTCGGTACAGAAAAAATAGGAGATGCTTCCGGGAGTTTTACCTTCCTGTTTCAATATCTTGCTGATCCAATTTTTTATGGATGCTTTTTCCTTTAAAGAAAATCCCAGGTTCTCTTCAACCTTAAATGTGATTCCTGATGCCACAAAAGGCTTTAATTATTGCCTACCGGCAGTATATTAAAACTGATGGAAACACAAGAGCCTCCATCGGAAAATTGAACATCGTCAGCCAGGTGTTTCATTAAGAAAATTCCCCTGCCGCTTGGTTTTTCAATGTTGCTGGGATCAGTAGGGTCGGGGAGGTTATTAAAATCGAAACCGGAGCCCTCATCCCTTACAGAAAAGGATACCGAGGTGGTATTAGTTTTGAAACCTACATGCACTTTTTTGCCGGGGTTTGCCTTATTGCCATGATAAATGGCATTATTTACCGCTTCGGTAACGGCCACCAATATATTGCCATAATGATCTTCACCTAATTTATAAGTGGAGCAAATCATTTCAATTAGCTTTTCCATAATGTGAATTCCCTCGGCACCGGAAGGTAATTCAAGCTGTTGGCCGTTAAGTAAGCCAGATGCCTTATCAGGCGAAGATTTAGTAAGCATGACGCGGGGAATTTTTTTTCATTCCTGGAATGAGTTGAAATATTGATTTACTTTATCTCTGTAAAATGAATTCAAATCGGGCGGGACGGTTTTTAACAATTCGTCCTGCTTTGTTCTTTGGGTATTATACTCTAAAAATGGGTTAGGGTTACCAAAAAATTGCTTTTTTACTATATGTGATTCAAATTCAGGGTTTTGCCCTTGTGTTTGTTTGGCCTTTTCATATTCCAGCAGATGTTTTATAATTTGTTGCTGGCGTTGCAGGGTAGCATCCGTTATTTGGCGGTTTACAATGTCTTCTTCGTTCTTGCTCATTTGCTTGGTAATGTCGTCCAGTTGCCCTCCACCTTGCTTATTATCACCCATTTCCTCTTCGGCTTGTTGCATTTGCTGGCGAATATATTGCTGTTCAGCTGCCATTTTAGCAAGAGCCTCACTGGTTCCCTGGTTTTGGTCGCCCGGTTTGCTGCCAGGCTTATTGCCTTGTTGCTGTCCCAGATTTTTGCCATTTTTCATCATAGCGTTCTTCATGGCATCTAATTGTTTGGATAATTGCTCCTGCATTTGACGTAGCTGCGACATAGAAGGCTTACTCCCCATTCCGCCTGGTTTATTGCAACTGCCCATTCCGGGTGAATGTTTTTTTGATTGAGATTGTTGCATACCGGCTAATGCATCGCCCAGAAGCAGGGCCAGGTTGTTGATGGATGTCATGGAAAATTGCTGGTTCGATGCAGCCTGCGGGGCATGTCTTTCTTCCATTTGATCAACAGCCTCTTTCATGTTTCTGTTTATTTTATCCATTTCCTGGTTCACAATGCTTTGCAGCTTCAGGTTTCTTTTACTTAGCTTGTAGAGACTATCGGCAATGGTAGAAGCATTTTCCTGTAATTCTTTTTGTTTGTATGCGATATCAGAATATTGCATAGTAGTTTGCCCGCCTGAAGCAGTGACTTTATCCATCAAGTCTTCTTGTGCAAAGGAGAGAGTGACAAGATTATTTAAAATATTTCGCAACGTTGCTTCATCCACTTCCTCCGACTGCGATTCCATATTCATTTCCATCGAGGAAAGCTGCTGAGCCATTTCTTTCATCTTGCTCGCTGCATTTTTCTGCGATTGGGAAGCTTTACTGGAATTATTTTTCGATAATTGTTGGCTGCTGTTCTGCATTTCTTGCTGCACAGACTGCGATTGCTGTTCCGGATTTTTATATTGTGTAGGCTCTTCTAACTCGCTGTTTTTCTTTTCGAGGTTTTCGAGGTTTTTAGCTACATCCTGGAAATCTTTGTTTAAGGCATCTTGCTCCTTCTGTTCCTGCTGAGTAGCCCCTTCCTTGTTCTTATTTTCTTTCGATTCATTGCTTAACTGGTCCTGTTTTTGGGCCAGTGAATCGAGCCGTTGCTGATTTGCTTGCAGTTGTTGCTGAAAGTCGAGGCGCTTGTAAAGTTCGAGGGTGCGCTCCAATTCCTTTTTAAAATCCTGGTTATTGGAAGTGAGTTTTTCCAGTTGTTGTTGCACATCCTCCTTATTCATTTTATTAAGCATTTTTTGCAATTCTTCCAGCTTCTTTTTAAGGCTGTCGTTTGCCAGTTGGTTGAACAGCTTTTGCAATTCATCCTGCTTAGCCATCATATCAGAATCTTTCTTCTGGAATTCCCACTGTTTCTTGGTATTTTCTTTGTTCTTTTTAGCAATCTCATCCACCTTTTTCTGCAAGTCGAGTTGTTGTTGCAAAAGGTTATCCATTTTCTTGCGGTCGGTCCAGTTCATTTCCTGTTTGTTGAAGAGGTCCGCCCTTTCCTGCTCCATTTCGCTTTGCAAAATATTAGCCTGTTCAACCGTTTTACTTATCTCGTTCTGAACATGGCTATTATTATCTTCCGTATTCTTTACAATTTCATCCATCGAAGGAACCTTGAAAAACATAGGGTTCGTTTTGGTTGACTTAGGTCCATTTACTCCATCGTTATCCCACACTTCGAAGTAGTATTCCATTTGCTGGCCGGGAGCAAGGGAAAGCGTATCCATATCCCAGTAAAAATAAAAAGGCTGTTGCAGTTGATTTTTGCTGATAGTTAATTCCGTTTTATGAATAGTGCCCGCGTGGGAAGATGAGTCGTCGGAATTATATATACGGTAAGTAAAAACGAGTCTCGTAAAACCATAGTCATCTTTAATATTTCCATTGAAATATAATTGTTTCGATGAAGTTGAATCTTGCTTTTGCTCTACTTGTACGGAAGGGTATAAATCGGGTATTACCTGTATGGCATATTTTACCGAGTCGTGATTGATGAAATATTGGTTAGAGGCCGATATGGAATAATTTCCACTCTGCATAAACTTACGGTTGAATGAATAAGAATCTTTCCCCAAGAGGGTTAATGCTGTCGCCGAATCAGCGAACCGTAACTGCAATTTATCGGCGTTGTGGGTATTGAAATTCCATTGTACCATTGTTCCCTGCGGTATGGATAAATCCCCTGTGTTGCGCAGTGTTTCATCTTTTTTGCCGATGTATTTCGGGTAGTGCAGGGTAATATCGAAATTTACTAATTGTGGTTCTGGCAGAGCCGTTAGCGTGTATTCTTTTGAGTCGTATCCCGCCGCCTGGAAGACGAACGTTTCATTGTGCTGCACATTGCGGAAGGTATATTCAAACGAAGTATTGTCGCCCTTATCCATTTTAAATGTGCTGCCATCGTATTGTATAAAAACATCTTGCGGCAATTGATTGCCTTTTATCTTTAATTTGAGGGTGAAATCCTTTTGCTGTATGGCTTTTAAATCGTTGTTTTCAATCACAAAATCGAATGGCGCCATCTTAGGGAAATAGGTGTTGTATTTGAACATTTGTTTGGTGCCTTGCCTCAATAGCGATGGAACGATAAACCACAATAAAAGAATGAGAAACAAAGGAGCCGCTACATAAGGAACATATTTGCGGTTACGCGAAATATCAATAGCAACCGGGAAGGGAACAGGTTTTATTTCTTTTATCTTTTGCTCGATACTCGCCTCTACTAAAGCCAGGGTTCCTGCTTCAGGCAGTTGTTTGTTAAGTTGCAGTATATTCAGTAGTTTGTCTTGTACTTCAGTAAAATGTTTGCCAATAATATGCGCCGCATCTTCATAGCTTAATACGTCGCCTATGCGGTACAATTTGAAGGCGGGAATAGCAATATACCGGCCGAGTATAAACAATATACCGGCCGAAAAAGAATAAAATAAAATAGTGCGGAGTGTAATGCTGAAATCACCATAATATTCAGCAATTACAATGGTAATATACAAAGAAAGCCCTAAGGCCAGAGCATAAAGAGCTCCCCTTACAAGCTGATTCTTGTAATACTTGCGAATAAATTCGTCTAGCTTTGAGATTAATATGCGATATGAGGCTGTCATCCTTATAACTCTCAAATATAGGCTAAAAGGGGGTGCAGACGGCAGTCTGGAATGTTAAATTTTATTATTCCCCGCTTTAAGAATTGGAATGTTGTTGCAATGTTTGCAATATCCTTTGCCTCACCTCTTCCTTCAGACGGGGTATATCCCTGTGTGTCATGTTTTGGGTAGATATGGGTTCCGTCCAAACGGCTTTCAAGGTGCCGGGTTTTAACTGCATAAATTTATGTGCAGGCGAAAATTCAGCTGAATTTAAAATGGTAAGAACTGCTATAGGCACTTGTGTATCAATGGCCAGGCGAAATGCTCCGTCTTTAAAATCAATCAGGGGTTTGTTCGTGCGGTTGCGTGTGCCCTCGGGGTAAAGAACAACCGATATTTTTTCTTTAAGTAATGAATCTTGCATTTTAATAATGCTTTTAGCCCGATCCTCTTTGCTTTTCCTGTCAACAGTTATATAGATCCTTCCCACTATATATCCCATAAGCGGAATTTTAGTGACTTCAATTTTCGAAAGGAAACGGAAGGTGTTTACACAAGCCCTTGCAAATAAGGGGATATCTAATTGCGAACGGTGATTACATACAAATACATAGGGCTGTTCGGGTTTAATAAGATTCTTACCTTTTACATCTACCCGGATGAAATAGCATGTTAATAGAAAGCCTGCCCAAAACCTTGATATTTTATGTGCCTGAAAGGGCGCTTTATCCGCTGGCACGAACCAAAAAACAAAAAAATAGGAGGGAATAACAATGAAAAAAGAAACGATAACGATTAATACGGCATACAGGCCGAATAAAGTCATCAAAATCTGGACAAGTATATTAGGTTCTTTTTTCAAAAGAGGATTATTGGGAATGCAAAGGTAAGGTGTTTAAATAAAGAAGAAAGTGTGCCCTTGGAAATATAAGAATATCTTAACGTCCCAGCCCTATATCAAGCCCGACATTGATAAGGGGATTCGTATATGGATTGTACGGGGAATTATTAAAGTTCCATAAAATATATGCGCAAAAGAAAAATTTTTCGGTTACCGCTTCTTTATATCCTATACCCATCATTGGCAGGGTTAAATTACCCCTGCTAAGCTGGTAGGTAAATATGTTGGCTTCAGGTAAATTAAGTACATCGCATTCGCCCATTATAAATATCCGCGAAAGCTCATCAGGGAGGAAATATAGTGCATCAATCCGTGCTCCATAAATGCTTGATGTATAGCTAAATCCTCCATAAGCCTGTGCATCGGCATTTTCATATTGGTAAATAGGCCCAAGGCCAATCATAAAGCTTTCATTAAAATGATAACTCAAAAGTGGTTCAAGGGCTACAAAGGTCACATCACCAAATTGTAAGCCGAAACTCCCGCCTATCGACAAGTGATTTAGAAAACTGTTTGAAGGCATTTGGCTTGGCGCCGGAGCGTAACGGGACGATGTTGAATCGCCCTGCCTTACGTATTGCGCCTGTGCGGAGATAGTTATATACACTAAAACTAAAATGCTTATTGGCTTCTTCATGATTTTACGGATGACATTTTGCTGTTTGCAGGGTGAAGGTATTCATATAACGTATCTGACCCTATCTTTATTTTACGATGCAGATTACCTTTTATAATGGGTGCTTTTATACCATTGCCCGCTTTTTGGGGTGAAATGAATACTCTTGCCTCATCCCATAAGCCCTGGGTTATAAACGAATTTAAAAACGATGCTCCGCCTTCCACAATCAATGATTGGATGTTGCGATTATATAATTCATCTAAAATGGTATCAAGAGCGTTTTTCTTAAACTTTATTTTCACAAATTCTGTATTCCCCGATTGGGAGTTTTTCTTTTCATTCAGCACAATAACCTTTGCAAATTTATTAAATATGTTGGCTTCCCGGGGAAGTACAAGGTTCCTGTCCAATATTATCCGTATGGGCGATTTGTCTTTCAATTTACCGGTTGCGAGGCGATTGGTGAGCATGGGGTCATCCATCAAAGTAGTCCGTGTTCCTACCATAATGGCCTGTTCCTCACTGCGCCATTTATGAGATAGTTTATCAGCCTTCTTACCCGTTATTTTCAATGGTTTTTCATCTATGGTTCGTATCTTATCTATATAACCGTCTTTAGTCATGGCCCACTTAAGTATAATATAAGGTCGCTTTTCCCGGTGAAAGGTAAAGAAGCGTTTATTCAATTCTGTGCATTCCTTTTCCAACACCCCTGTAATAATAGTGCATCCGCTGTGCATCAGTTTGGCAATTCCTTTGCCTTTTACTAAAGGATTTGGGTCAACACAGCCTATAATAACTTTTTTTATTCCATGCTTAATAATAGTATCGGCACAGGGAGGTGTTTTTCCATGATGTGCACAGGGTTCCAGGGTAACATATAAGGTAGCGTCTTTTAATAATGCCTTATTTTTTACCGATCGGAGGGCATTTATTTCGGCATGTGCCTCGCCATATTTTTCATGGTAACCCTTCCCAATAACCTTGCCATTATATACAATTACGCAACCAACCATAGGGTTGGGGGCTACCCTTCCGAAACTTTTAATTGCCAGATTGATAGCTTGTTGCATATATTTTTCGTGGATAGTCAAACCATTTTATATTAATCTTCGTATGTTGCCTTTTAAGCTACTACTGTAAACATGAAGTTAAATGAATTAAAAGATATTTTCAGCAGTGAATTGAAAAGCATATATTCAAAGGAAGAATCGCGAACCATTCTGAATTACATATTAATTGATGCAGTAGGAATCCCAAAATTAACTATCCTTTTGCAATCGCAGATTGAATTAGACGAAAATCAATCTGAAAAGGCTTTATCCTTCTTGGTAGACTTAAAAAAAGGTATCCCGGTTCAGCACCTGCTGGGCATAGCTCATTTTTACGGAATGATGCTGGAAGTTAATGCTGATGTGTTGATTCCGAGGCAGGAAACAGAAGAGTTGGTCGACTGGATCATTAAAGATACCGGCGATGCAAAAGTAAGGATACTAGACGTGTGTACAGGTAGCGGCTGCATAGCACTGGCACTAAAAAAGCATTTACCTTCAGCTGACGTAACTGCTGTTGATATTTCGGAAAAAGCCCTTGCTGTTGCACGGAAAAATGCGCTCAATCAAAATCTTGAGGTCCATTTTAAAAAAGTAGATGCCTTGAATTTGGAGCAGGAATTGAGTAATGAGGTGTTTGACATCATTGTTTCAAACCCACCATATATTCCTCTTTCAGATAAGGATACGGTGCAAAAAAGCGTGTGGATGTACGAACCGCATATTGCTTTGTTCGTGCCGGATAAGTGCCCATTAGTGTTCTATGAAGCCATAGCAAAGTATGCAAAAAACTTCAACCCAGTATTGCTCTATTTTGAAATGAACGAAGACTTGGGCGATGAGCTTGCTGAACTAATGAGCAACATGGTTTTCAAAGATATAACTATTCGAGCAGATTTAAACGGCAAAAACAGAATGTTAAAGTGTCGTTTTTTTAGCTAATATTACAGTCCCGTATTTACCTTAGGGACTGATGAATAAGCACGAAGCTGAACAGGAAATACAACGATTATCTGAACTTATTGAAAAGCATAATTATAATTATTATGCTCTTTCCCAGCCCAGTATAAGCGATTATGAGTTTGATAAGCTATTAGAACAACTCATAAAACTGGAAAAAGAGTTTCCTGAACTGGTAAAGTCAGATTCTCCTTCTCAACGAGTAGGTGGATATATTACCAAAGAGTTTAAACAGGTGAAGCATAGATACCCGATGCTTTCGCTTGCCAATACCTATTCGGAAGAAGAACTCAATGATTTTGATGAGAGAGTAAGAAAAGTAGTAGGCGATGAGGTAGAATATGTTTGCGAATTGAAATATGATGGGGTTGCGATTAGCCTCACATATAAAAATGGAATGTTGCACCAGGCCATTACCAGGGGCGACGGAACGCAGGGTGATGATATTACTACCAATGCAAAAACCATACGCAGCATACCGCTTAAATTACAAGGACAAGACTACCCGCAAGAGTTTGAAATGCGCGGCGAGGTATATATTCCGCTAAAAGTTTTTGAAAGAATAAATAAAGAACGGGAAGATGCAGGCGATGAACCATTTGCAAATCCCCGAAATTCGGCTTCAGGAACATTGAAGATGCAAGATTCAGCAGAGGTTGCACGCCGGAAGTTGGATAGCACGCTGTATTATATTTTAGGGGAACATATTCCCTTTCAGACTCATTTTGATAGCATTCAGGGAACAAAAAAATGGGGATTTAAAGTTTCCGAACATGCCGAGCTTGTAAAAAATATGAAAGGCGTACATGAATTTATTATCAAATGGGATAAAAAGCGTCATGACCTGCCTTTTGATATTGATGGCATTGTAATAAAGGTGAATTCCTTCAGGCATCAGCAAATGCTGGGACTTACCGCCAAATCGCCTCGCTGGGCAGTGGCCTTTAAGTACCAGGCAGAACGTGCAGCTACTACGCTTAACAGCATTTCGTTCCAGGTAGGGCGCACAGGTGTTGTTACCCCCGTAGCCAACCTGAAACCTGTATTGCTCGCAGGTACAATTGTAAAAAGAGCAACCCTTCATAATGCCGACAACATTAAAAAACTCGATTTAAGGATTGGCGATACAGTGTGGGTGGAAAAAGGTGGTGAAATTATACCAAAGATTACAGAAGTTGATTTATCAAAAAGAAAGAACGATGCTGTTCCGGTAGAGTTTCCAACACATTGCCCTGAATGCAATACAATCCTTATAAGAAGAGATGGTGAAGCCCAGCATATATGCCCGAATGAGCTGAATTGTCCTCCGCAGATAAAGGGCAAAATAGAGCATTTTATAGGAAGACGTGCTATGAATATTGAAAGCATGGGAAATGAAACCATTGATTTATTCTACCAGGCAGGGCTTTTGCACAGTATAGCCGATCTATATGATTTGACCGTAGAGAAAATTATCCCGCTGGAGCGCATGGCTGAAAAATCAGCGACCAATATTATAGAAGGTATTGAAGCTTCTAAAAATGTTCCGTTTGAGAAGGTTTTGTTCGCGCTTGGTATAAGACATATAGGCGAAACATCAGCCAAAAAACTGGCGTATCATTTTAAAAGCCTTGATGCGCTTGAAAAAGCAACCACAGAAGAACTTCTGAATGTTTCTGATATAGGGGAAGTAGTGGCTAACAGCATACAAGAGTTTTTTAACGATTCGCTTAACAAAAAGATAATAGAGAGGCTAAGGGAAAAACATCTTAAATTTGCGCTCGGTTCGGATGAAATGGCTTTGTTCAGTAATATTCTGGAGGGCAAATCATTTGTTGTTTCGGGGGTGTTTTCAAAATTTTCGAGGGACGAATTGGTCAGCCTGATAGAAAAGAATGGAGGCAAACATGTAGGTTCTATTTCTTCGAAAACCTCTTATATCATAGCCGGCGAAAATATGGGTCCCGCTAAGGCTGATAAAGCAAAGAAATTAGGTATACCAATTATCACTGAAAACGAATTTATAAAAATGATCGAAACCAACTAATTTTAAATAACGGAAGCTTTGAAGTACCTCTTATATCCCATATCACTCCTTTATGGAATAATTATATCCATACGAAATCTGATGTTTGATCGTCGTATGATACGTTCCACACGTTTTCCCACCTGGGTTATTTCAATCGGTAACCTCTCAGTGGGTGGTACCGGAAAATCTCCCCATGTGGAATATATGGCACGTGTGCTTGAGGGTATGAACAATAAGTACAAGGGACTTCACATGCCCCTGAATAAGATGGCAATAGTAAGCCGGGGTTATGGCAGAACCACCACCGGGTTTGTAATGGTGAACGAAACCAGTGATGCCGGGCAAGTTGGCGATGAACCCCTGCAACTGAAACGCAGATTAAAAGAAGTATATGTTGCAGTAGATGAAGACAGGGTGCATGGAATAAATACATTGCTTGAAAAAAACAGGTGGATTCATTTGGTGATTCTTGATGATGCTTTTCAACACCGTTATGTAAAAAGTGATTTATCTATTTTACTTACTAATTATAATTTCCCATTTTATAAAGATTATATGTTGCCATTTGGCAGACTAAGAGAACCTCGCAGCGGATACAAGCGCGCCCGTTTTATTTTTGTGACAGATACTCCTCCCAACATCAGCGAGGGTGAAAAAAAACAAATCATAGATAAAATAAATCCCGGCTATAAGCAAAAAGTATTCTTTTCGAGCATCTTCTACCAAGACCTTCTCCCGGTTTTTAAAAATACTCCCGATGCCCCGCCAATAGATAAAGCCACCTCTGTTGTGCTTTTTACAGGCATAGCAAATCCACAAAGTTTGTATGCCCATTTAAATGCAACTGCAAAAGAAGTTACACATATTGTTTTCCCTGATCATCATATCTTCCAGCCTGATGATATAACTAAAGTGGTGAATGCGTACAACGCTACCTTAAATCCCAATAAACTTATCGTAACAACCGAAAAGGATGCTATGCGCCTGGAAACGGGAAATTTGATAAATAGCTTTGGGCATACCCCGGTTTTTTATTTGCCTATACAGGTTAAGGTGGATGCTGACGAGAGACTGGAAGACTCCATTATAAGTAAATTAAGCCCTCCCAGCTTTGCCCGGATGGTAAGTAATAAAGCCATGGTTAATAAGATTGCTGAACAATAAACAGCAGTTTCCTGTTATGTTAAAGTCCATATCTTTGTCATAGTTAGTATAATGAATGACAGGATTGGGGAAATTATTTAGTGCATGGTTTCATCAACCCGGAATAAATGATGTAACCTTCAACAGAAAACAATACCTGTCTTTTGCGGGGTTTGCACTTTTAATTTTGGTTTTCACTTTCCCATTCTTTTCCCCCGAAATTCATTTCGGAATGGATGGTTCTGAGTTTTTTGCATTTAATTATTTATTTTACCATCATATTCAGTTTGGAACCAGTGTTGTGTTTACGTATGGTCCCCTGGGATTTTTATGCGGACCTGAATACCTGGGTAATAACCTCATTATAGCCATTGTTCTGATAAACGCTATTCGGTTTGTTTTTATATATGGATTCCTCATGTTCGGTTTTTTAGTTAATAAATCTCACCGGGTATTCCACATCCTACTGGCAATTGGCATTTGCAACCTGGCCTATATCGATATGATTTTTGTCGGCAGTGCCATTGTAACCATGTTACTATTCCACCTCCGCAAAAAAATAATATGGCTGGCGCTTGGCTGCTTATTAGGCTCTGTAGCGCTTCTTGTAAAATCTTCTTACGGCGTAATAAGTATGGCTATTTTGTTTTCGTATGCCTTGTATACTATTATTTGGCACAAGCGTGTAGATGTTTTTTTGAATACATGTATTTTCATTTTCTGTTCGCTCTTTGTTATATGGTTTACGCTGTACCATAGTTTTTCGGGCATCTTCACCTATTTCCAGGCCATGTATCAATTCAGCAAGGATAATTCGAGCGCTTATCAAATTAATGTGGTAAATCACTGGGGAATCCTTGGGCTGGCATTGGTTTTCTTTTTCCTACCTTTGCTATTCAATAAAAGCGAACTTACAAAGCTGTTGTATTTTATTTCGGTAGCAGGCTTGTATGCTGCGTTTAAGTACTCATTTGCACGGGAAGAGAATTGGCATCTGCGCTTTTTATTTGATTTCTGTATCACATTTTTTGCGCTTTTTATATTACTCAATACGAGTAGCAAACCATTTATAATAATGTTACCGTTGGCTGCCATAACATTGCTCTATTGCAATATATGCATGACGAATGCTTATGCCATTGGAAATAGTGTGTCAATTATCAGCGTCGATAATTTTATGAAGTTTGTTATACATTATGATGATGCTATCCGAGAAGCAAAAAAATCGAGCGAGGTTAAATTGCTTGACGAAGAACAAAGATCAATTATAGGAAATAGCACAGTCGATTGTTATCCTTTGGAATTAACGTATGTTATTGCCGATACATTAAATTGGGAACCGCGCCCCACATTGCAAATATTGTCTTACACGCCTTGGCTCGATTCGCATAATGCTTCGTTTTTATCTTCCGGTAATGCACCGAGGTTTTATGTATGGCAACTTTCACCGCCCCCAATTTCCCTGTACTCGGTCGATGATCATTATCTGTTAAATGAAGAGCCCATATCGATATATGAGTTTTTTAAACATTACCAACTTATAAATGCAAATTCCAAGGTTGCTTTATTCCGGCATACGGATGCGAAGCTATTGGGAGATGAACATATGACAGGCTCTTCCGAAGGTAATATTAATAAATGGATTAATATACCATCTACTGATAGCCTTACTGTATTACGGGCAAAAATACATTTTCATAATACATATAAAGGAGTGCTGAGAAAAACATTTTATAAAGATCAGATATACTTTATTGACTATATGCTGGCAAATGGAATTATAGAATCGCATCGACTTGTTCCCGGGAATGCTGTTTCAGGAGTGTGGATTAACCCTTTGGTTAGTGACATAACAAAAGGACCAGGCAGTGGCGAAAAGGTAAAAGCAATTCGTATCCGTGTAACGGGTTCGGGGTATATCAAGGATAATTTTTCCATAGATTGGAAAACCTTCCGGATACTGTGATATAATTGCCTGAAATTTTTATTTTTGCATTATGTGTTCTTTTAATCAATAACCCTCAAACACCCATCTTATGTCAGCTTTACAAGAATTTAAAAAGTTTGCCCTGCAAGGCAATGTGGTTGATCTTGCCGTTGGTATTGTAATTGGCGCTGCTTTCAGCAAAATAGTAAGCTCCGTGGTAGACGATATTGTTACGCCCGCCGTTTTAACTCCTGCACTGAAAGCCGCAAAACTTACTGATTTAAGCCAGTTAGTTATACCGGGTACTGCTATTAAATATGGCAATTTTCTTTCTAATATTATTTCTTTTATTATTGTGGCTTTTTCATTGTTCATTGTGGTTAAGCTTATAAATGCAGCCAAAAAGAAAGAACAGGTCGTTGTACCGCTGGCCCCGGTAGAAGCATCTCCCACCGAAGTTCTTTTAACGGAGATTAGAGATTTGCTGAGGAAAGAAGCAAAATAAAAAATATATCACTGACTTTTTTTAAAGCCCTGCATTGTGCCATGACTAAACTTCTTACTATTATCCTTTTCTTTTATTGCTCTACTTTAATTGCACAAAATAAAAGCAATAATTGGACAATAAGCTTAAACGATAGTGTTGTCAGGCAAATGCCCTGGATTGATAGTTTAACCGTATTATGGAAAAGAATGTTTCCCGCTGGTCAACCACCTCTTCAATTATGGAGCGATAGCGGGTACATAGTAAATAATGCTGATCCCGATAAGGGTTATATATCCCTAAAAAAAATAAATGGTGAACCGGAAGAAGGCTTTATTTATTTTTATGATACTTACTTGAAATTTACATTTTTTCTAAAGGAATTCAAATCAGGGGAGAAGAGTACAATTAAATTGCACAAAATTTATAAACTGCTTTCCGGGAAAAATTGTAATTACACAGCAGTTTTAACAGAATTTGTAGATAAGAAGTCAATACCTATTGCCATAATTTATTTTAAATGAGTTGTTTATGGAGACAATGAGTATGAAATTTGCTGAGAGCTAAACTCATATTGTAATCATACTATAGGGAGTACAAAATAAAACCTACTACCTATTCCAACAGTACTCTCTACTCCTATTTTTCCATTTTGCGATTCTATGAATTCCTTACTAATTGCAAGTCCTAACCCGGTACCTGATTTGCCAACTTCTCCGCTTGGAATTTTATTAAACCTATCAAAAACCCTATCCAGGTATTTGGGCTCTATTCCCTTTCCATGATCTGTTGCAGAGAACATTAAGCCTTCCGGTACATTCTTAGCCTCCATTATTATTTCAGAATTTTCGTTGCTGTACCGGATAGCATTGGATAGGAAATTTACCATTACCCAAGCTGTCTTTTCGAGGTCGCAATGCACTTTTGGCAGGTCAGAAGGGCAATTGATCTTAATAGCAATATGTTTTTGCTCTGCCTGAACTTTAAGGGCATTATTTGCATAATCAATAATAGAACGTGCTTCCACAAATTGTTTTTCAAGGGTTATTTTCCCGCTTTCCACTTGGGCAAGGTCCAATAGCTCGCCGGTTATGGAAAGCAATCTTTGCGAGTCTTCCTTAATATTGCCAATCAGTTTGGTCTGTTCCTCATTTAATGCACCAATGCGGGTATCTTCCAGTAGTTTCAGGCTCATCTTTATAGATGCTATTGGTGTCTTGAGTTCATGAGAAATGGTAGCAATAAAATTGGTTTTGGCAAGGTCTAATTCCTTAAACTGGGTAATATTTCTCAATAGTACGACACTTCCTATTGCCTTATCCTCCGCTGTGATATTTAATATCTCTTTGGAGAAATAACTTTCTTTCGAATCAGCATATATCTTCAAGGGAGCATTATTACCATTATCGTTAATCAGGTTTCGCAGTAAATCATTTTTTAATGCAATATCGGGCGAATACTTGCCAATTAAATCCGCTTCTTTAATTCCCAGTATCTTAATAGCTGTAGTATTTACAAAAAGAATATTGCGGTTCTCGTCCAACCCGATAATTGGGTCTTTCATGCCATTGATAATAGTTTCTATTCTCCTTTTTTCAAAAATAATTTTTGCCAGGTTACTATTTTCATATTCATTCAATTGTTTTGCCATTGAATTAAATGCTTCTGCAAGTTCTCCAAACTCATCGCTTTTATCAATGTTGATCCGTTGAGAATAATTTTTATTGGCAATTTGTTTGATACCTGCTGTGAGCTCATTAATCGGGTTCGCAATATATCCGGGGAAATTGAGTAAAAATGAAAAGGAAAGGAGAAAACTCAGGGTTCCAAGTATGGTCAAATAAAGTTTGGCTTTGTCTGCTGTTTGCTGTGTTTCTTTACTTTTCCTCACGATAGCATTCATGTTGAGTTCGCTCACCAGGTAAATCCGGGTGCGAATAGCGGGTATCAATGAAGCAGAGGTATCATGCTGTCTGAATTTTTCAAATAAATCCCGTAAGGAAGAAGTTGCTTCCTGTTCTCCCGGCTCTGTAATATTTTTTTCCTGTGCTTCCAAATTTTTCTCGAAATCACCAAGTGAGCTAAAATTCCTTACTTCAAATTGGTCGAGATCGCTTTGCATATTTTTGGCATAAACAATACTTTCATAATTTGCTTTGAGAATATTTTTTGATTCATCGGCAAGCTTGTTTATAGCGAATAACCCAACTATACCTGTAAGTATAATTACAACGAACAGGAAAAGAATACCAAGAGAAAGTTTTGATTTAATTCTAAGTTTCATTAGGAAAGGATTACAATATCAATATCCGTATCTGCTAATTTTATAAGTAGCTGGTCAAATAAATTATTACTTAGAATGGATTTGATTAAATTGAAGTGCGGCTTACCTATGCAGATGGTTGTAATTTCCTTTTCTTCAGCCGTTGCAACAATAGACTTTGCGACATTATCGCTGCTTACCCTTATTACCTCTGCACCAAGTTCAGTAGCGGTTTTAAAGTTGTTGATGAGGTGCCTTTGCACCGCAAGGCCTATGTTATCTGCATTTTCTTTTTTGGTTTGCACATATAGCACAAACCATTTTGAATTATAATATGCTGCGAGGCGAGCGGTTTTTCGTATAATCATTTTCGCAGTTTCTGTATTCGAGCTAATACAGGCCAAAAATTTTTCACGGCGCAATGTAATATTACGGGGTAGTTCGGTTTCTATTTTTCGTTCTACCTGCGCAGTTACTTCCCGTAATGCAAATTCGCGTAGCCGTAGGATTTTTTCTACCTTGAAGAAATTCTGTAAGGCTGTTTCTATCTTCGATTTATCATATATTTTTCCTTCCTTCAGCCGCGCAATCAGTTCATCGGCGGTCAAATCAATGTTCACTACTTCATCTGCTAAATACAGCACTTTATCAGGTATACGTTCACTTACTTCAATACCAGTTATCTCTTTTATTTCTTTATTCAGGCTTTCAATGTGCTGTATATTTACGGCACTAATTACATTAATGCCGGCATCAAGTATTTCCATCACATCTTGCCAGCGTTTTTCATGTGTGCTGCCTTCAATGTTGGAGTGGGCGAGTTCGTCTACTATTACAATTTCAGGATGGATATTCAGAATGGCTTGCAGATCCATTTCCTCCAATTCTTTTCCTTTATAAAAAAGCTTGCGCCTCGGAATTATGGGGAGCCCTTCTATCAGGGCTTGCGTTTCTTTGCGGTTATGCGTTTCCACATATCCAACTTGTATATCTACCCTATTGGAATACAGGGTATGTGCTTCCTGAAGCATGCGGTAGGTTTTACCCACACCTGCACTCATCCCAATATAAATCTTGAACTTACCACGCTTTGAACGGCGGATAAGTTCAAGAAAATGTTCAGGGCTTTGTTCGGGTTCTGCCATAGTACAAAGCTACATCAATATCGTTTTATATCCGGAACAGGATAGCAACAATAATCCGGTTTTCCGAACGAACCAAGTCAGGTACCCAGCCTGAGATAGACGCAAGGGATCCATTGGGTTGTTGAATTAAAACAGGGTCAGTGGTGTAACCATTGGGAGAAGTAACACCTCCTGGGCCTGCAAAGTAAGGCACACTTGCCTGGCGGTGCAATAACTCCAGTTTGAACTCTATGCTTTGATTGGGCATCCATGAGATATTTGTGGAACAATCCCATGCTGTAAACTGGTCACCTGGGTTTTGGGTAAAAGGAACTATGCCTTCCTGTGTGGTTGTTTGCAAAATGGTGCCGTTTGACATTTGTATGGCGGCCGGAGTAGGAAGATCGCTTGCCTGTCCGGTAGGTTCAAGTACCAGGTAGCGGCCGGGGTTTACCATTACTCCGCCACCAAACATCCAAGCCCATTTGCCATGTGCAAACCATATCCTATTATAAAACATAGCGCTTACAAAATATTGGGCATATCCCGTTGAATCATTACCTTTTTTAAAACCATTGAATCCGTTTACACCATCTCCACTTTCATCACCTATATCACCTGTTAGAGAAAATGCCATTTGGGTTATTCCCTTGGATGATTTTGGTCTATGGAAATATCTAACTAAAAAGCTATTGTCAGAGTGGAACCTGTGCCTGCCAAGTAAGCCTGCATCGTCCTGTCCATAATAATCGTTGGTTAAGAGTTTGATATTTTCATTGGGACACCAGGTAATGTTTCCGCCAAATCCAGGATTGGAATTGAAGGTGGCATAACTTTGCCATCCATTGATAAGCCATATTTCAATTTTCAACTTATTCGATGGAAAAATCTGTGTGCGTATTCCATTAAAAAACCAAGGAGTATTGTCAGAGGTGTAAGATGCCTGGTAATCCCAGTTTTCCACCTGGTAGTAGGAGTTCAGGCCAATGTATGACATGAACAATCCTCCGTCTACGTTGATCCCGTGCATTGCGTTAAAGTGATATCCTCCATATGCTTCGCTAATATAACGATAAGCGTCTTGTAAATCATATTGACCACGATAAGTACTGTAATCGTTTCTGGGCACAACTTCATCGCGGGTTCCGAATTGGGTCATAAATCGTCCGCGTGCACCATCATAATTAAAATCGCCTCCAAAACCTAACTGCGAGATTTCCATTTCATTGTTGCGGGCCAATGCTGTAGAACCCACAACAGTATGGTCAATCGGGTTATTGCCAGAATAGGTAACATTGGCATCCACGAATATTTCCGGTGTGAAGTAGGGTATATGGAATACCGACGAATCACGGCGATCGTTTCCATTTACCCAGGATTGGTCCATGTTGTCAAAAGGAGTTTGATCCTGCAAAACATGTTTTTTGCTGGCCGTATCCTTTTGAGGTGTTTGTGCATTGGCATGGCTTGCAAAAGCTACTGACATAAGCACAACTAAAGTAAGTGTTGTTTTTTTCATATAGTGTTTGGTTTGTGGTTTGCTTTGTTTAGGGTTAAAAGTTTTTGAGATGTACATTATGGCTGGAATATTTAATGGGTGTGCAAATCATCCAGGGCGATATTTAATTTTAATACGTTGACCTTTGCCGGTCCAAAAATACCGAATAAAGGCTTTTCCGTGTGTTCGTCCACCAGTTTTAACAAATCTTGTTCGGGTATATTTCTCAGCCGTGCAATGCGTTTTGCCTGTATGTTGGCTCCTTCCGGGCTCAAGTCAGGGTCTAAACCGCTGCCCGATGCCGTAACCAGTTCGGCAGGTATATCCGATTTGTTTATACCGGGATTATGAACCGTAAATGTATCAATGGCAGCCTGTACCTTTTTCAGATAGTCGGGGTTTGTTGGCCCTGCATTGCTGGCTCCAGAGCCCGCTGCATTATAGTTGACTGCCGAAGGGCGGGGTTGAAAATATCTGTCACTTTTAAATGCTTGTGCAATATTTTCATAGCCCACTACTTTACCATTGCGGTATACTTTAACTCCATCACCGCCGCCCGGGGTAACTTTCCCGACCAGCATAATGAAGAGAGGATAGATTACACAAAGTAATATCAGAAGTACGAGAGTGAGTCTTAAAGATGGAAGCAAATACTTTTTCATAACAATTCTGTTTTAGTTTACGTGGAGTAATACGAGCATCATGTCAATTAATTTTATCCCGATAAATGGAATAATTATTCCGCCTAACCCATAAATAAGCAGGTTCCTTCTTAGTAAAGCACTCGCGCCAATGGGTTTATATTGAACACCTCTTAGCGCCAATGGAATAAGCAATGGGATAATAATTGCATTAAAAATAACAGCAGATAATATGGCACTTTCCGGGCTGTTTAAGCCCATAATATTCAATATACGCAACGAGGGTATTGTTACTATAAACAATGCAGGGACAATGGCAAAATACTTTGCTACATCATTGGCAATACTAAAGGTAGTAAGCGTTCCACGGGTCATAAGCAATTGCTTGCCTATTTCCACTATTTCAATAAGCTTGGTAGGGTCGTTATCCAGGTCAACCATATTACCGGCTTCTTTGGCGGCTTGCGTACCGCTGTTCATAGCAACACCTACATCTGCCTGTGCCAGTGCCGGAGCATCGTTCGTTCCATCACCCATCATGGCAACCAGCTTTCCTTCGGCTTGTTCCTTTTTAATATAATTCATCTTATCTTCGGGCTTGGCTTCAGCAATAAAGTCATCTACACCGGCTTTTTCAGCAATAAATTTGGCTGTAAGTGGATTATCTCCCGTTACCATTACCGTTTTAACTCCCATCTTGCGTAAGCGCTCAAAACGCTCATGAATACCGGGCTTGATGATATCCTGCAATTCTATTACCCCCAGCACTTTTTTATCTTCCGATACCACAAGCGGGGTTCCTCCATTGGAAGAAATTTGTCTTACTTTTTCTTCTGTATCAGCCGGGAATTGATTTCCAGCCGTTACCACAATTTTTCGGATGGCATCAAAAGCGCCTTTGCGTATTTCTTTCCCTCCGGGAAGATTTACTCCGCTGCTGCGGGTTTCGGCGCTAAATTTTATAAGGATTGCTTTATGTATATCAAAATTATCCGGTGCATTTCCTCCTTTCTCCCTTGCAAGCTCAATAATTGATTTCCCTTCGGGCGTTTCATCGGCTAAAGAAGAAATCAGGCAGTTTCGTATAAATGCAGAATCATCTATTCCTTTTGTAGGATAAAAGTTGGTAGCCTTACGGTTCCCAATTGTTATGGTGCCGGTTTTATCCAACAGCAACGTATCAAGGTCGCCTGCCGTTTCCACTGCTTTACCTGATTTGGTAATTACATTGGCACGCAGTGCCCTGTCCATTCCCGCAATACCAATGGCTGAAAGCAACCCGCCAATAGTTGTGGGAATTAAGCATACGAAGAGTGAAACGAAAGCGGCTATAGTAATAGGAGTTAACGAGTAGTCTCCGAAGGGTTTGAGTGTTACACATACTATAATAAATACAAGTGTAAACCCTGCCAACAAAATTGTAAGGGCTATTTCATTCGGTGTTTTCTGACGGGATGCGCCTTCTACCAAAGCAATCATTTTATCCAGGAAGCTTTCACCGGGTTCCGCTGTAATCTTTACTTTAATTTTATCCGACAGAACTTTTGTTCCGCCTGTTACCGACGATTTGTCGCCTCCGGACTCCCTTATCACTGGGGCGCTTTCGCCTGTTATAGCGCTTTCGTCAATGGTGGCAAGCCCTTCTATTATTTCTCCGTCCATCGGTATCGTGTCGCCTGTTTCACATAAGAACACATCTCCTTTTTTCAGTTCCGATGAATTGACAATTTGTATTTCGTCCACATACATTTCTCCTACCGGGACAATTTTCTTAGCAGGAGTTTCTTCGCGCGTTTTACGAAGAGAATTAGCCTGCGCTTTGCCGCGTGCTTCTGCCAACGCCTCGGCGAAGTTTGCAAACAATACGGTTACAAACAAGATAAGTGTAATAGCCAGGTTGTATGCCAACGAGCCCTGAGTGGTATTGTGATTGAAAAGGATAGCACAGCAAACGCAAGCCATTACCACGGTCCCAATTTCCACAGTAAACATTACCGGGTTGCGCCATAGTGTGCGGGGGTTTAGTTTTACTAACGATTGCACCAAAGCCTCGTTTACCAGATCTTTTTGAAATAATGCGTTATTTCTTTGTCTTTTAGCCATAATTCAAATAGTGTTTTCTTTATTTATTTCATACTAAAAAATTCCGCAAACGGACCTAAAGCCAATGCCGGGAAGAAAGCCAGGGCTGCAATGATTATAATTACTGCAAGGGTCATCACTCCAAAGGTTCCCGTATCTGTTTTTAATGTACCTGCTGATTCCGGTATATATTTTTTCTGAGCCATTATTCCGGCTATAGCTACAGGGCCAATAATGGGTATGAATCTTGAGAAAAGCAATACTACGCCAGTGGTTACGTTCCAGAAAACATTGTTGGCCGTTAAACCACCCATCGCAGAACCGTTATTAGCTGCGCAAGAGGTATATTGGTAAAGCATTTCGGAGAAGCCATGATATCCGGGATTTCCCAACCAGTTTTTGGGTTGGAAAGCCCAATGAATATTAGGGAGGTTCACCAACACATAACACGATAATGCTGTGAATGAAAGTATGAGGAAAGGATGCAGCAGAGCCGCTATAGAGGCAATTTTCATTTCACGGGCCTCTACTTTATGTCCCATAAATTCAGGTGTTCGACCGACCATTAAGCCGGAAATGAATACGGCAATAATAATCATTATGTAATAGTTCATAAAACCTACCCCGCAACCACCATAAAAGCAGTTCACCATCATAGCCATTAATTCCGCTCCTGTTGTCATGGGCATATAACAATCATGGGCTCCGCAGGCAGAACCGGTAGAAGTAACAGTAGTTTGCGTACTCCAATAAGCTGTTGCCGGAATGCCGAATCGTACTTCTTTGCCTTCCATTGCCGTATTCGTAGGATTTATACCCATTGCGGCAATAGCAGAATTGCCATGCATTTCACCTTGAATTGTTGGAATGAATAACAGAAGCATTCCAAAAGTCATTACTCCAAATATGATGTAAGCTAACTTCTTCTTTTTTAAATAAAATCCTAAAGCGAAAATCAGGGCAATTGGAATAACTAACTGGGCTATCATTTCCACCATATAGGTCAGGTAATTTGGGCATTCCAACGGATGAGCGGAGTTAGCTCCAAACCAGCCTCCACCATTTGTACCAAGATGTTTTATGGCAACCAGCGCGGCAACAGGGCCTCGGGAAACCTGTGTAGTGTCGCCCTGCATGGTGATAACAGTATCTTTGCCCGCATAGCTGGTAGGTGTGCCGTTAAACGCCAATATTATGGCAATAAGAACGGAGAGTGGTAACAGGAAACGAGTAATACTTTTCACAAAAAAATCCCAAAAATTACCGAGTGTAGTGACGCTCTTTTCCTTCAGTCCTTTATAAATAACCATCATAGCTGCAATAGCAGTGGCCGCACTCGTAAAGTGAAAGAACATTAACACAAAGTGCTGAGTAAAATAAGTTACCCCGGTTTCCCCGCTATAATCCTGGATATTACAATTTACTAAAAAACTGATAGCTGTATTGAAAGCTAAATCAGGAGTTTGGCCCAGGTTATGGTCCGGATTGAGGGGAAGTTTATCCTGATAAATAAGAGCGAAGAAGGCATATATCAACCAAATGGAACTAATGGTAAGCATTGCTTTCATCTGCTCTTTCCAATTCATTTCCTTAGTGGAGTCAATACCGGAAAGACGGAAAATAAACCGCTCAAAGGGTTTAAGAAAGTCCGTCCATACTTTTTCTGCGGCAAATACTTTGGCAATGTATTTCCCCAATGGGATTGCCAATAGCAAGGTAATGCCATAAGTTGCAACAATGCCAACAATTTCTGTATTCATAAAATCAAATAGTATAAAATGGGATTGGTCAACTAAAATTTTTCCGGTTTAATAAGCGCATAAACCAAATAGCAGAATACTGCAATGCATAAGATAAACAGTGCTGTCATAGTGTTATATTTTTTCAAAAAAGTTAATTGATTTGAATAATAACCACATTCCTACAATGCAGCCCAGGAGAAGAATCAGAGTCATCATGTTATTACTAATTTTTATTTCATCTATATAATTGCAAGTCTTATGCCAAACTCTTATAAAGCCTTCTCGATTCTAGTTAATCTGCTGGTATTTAATACCTTATTGCTATATTGATATTCCTAAAGGTAGGAAAGAATATACAAACCCCTTCCATTTTGGTAGGGTTATTTTCATTTTGGCAGGCTTTTAAGAAAGTTTGTATTCTTCCAGTTTACGGTAAAGCGTAGTGAGCCCGATATGGAGTAAATGGGCTGCTTCGGTCTTATTTCCTTTGGTATGTTCCAGGGCCTTTTGTATGTGGTATTTTTCTATTTCGGCCAAGTTAAAGGAGGCAGAGCTTAGGGCAGAAGAATTTCGTATTTCGAATGGTAAATCGTCAGCTGTTAAGATAGAGCTATCGAAGAGAATAACCATTCGTTCCATTATGTTTTTTAATTCGCGCACATTCCCTTTCCACGGGTAGCTTTTTAGTTTTTCAATAAATTCCGCACTTATTTCCGGGATGGGCTTATTTACCTTGGCAGCAAATAAGGCCAAAAAATATTTTGCTAGCGGCTCTATATCTTTCGGGCGCTCCCGCAAAGGCGGCAGCGAAATTTGAAAGACGGCGAGGCGGTAATACAAATCCGATCTGAATTGGCCATTTTCGGTTTCCTTCAGCAAATCGCGGTTGGTAGCGGCAATTACCCTCACATCAACACGCGTTGGTTTAGTATCGCCTACTTTTATAAATTCGTTGGTTTCAAGTACACGAAGCAGTTTTGCCTGCAGGTCGGGGCTCATTTCACCTATTTCATCCAGGAAGATAGTTCCTCCGGTCGCTTCTTCAAAAAGTCCTTTAGTGTCTTTCTGTGCCCCGGTATAAGCTCCGGCTTTGTGCCCGAATAATTCGCTTTCCAAAATGTCCTTTCCCAACGCAGAGCAGTTTACAGCCACATAATTCTTATTACGCCTGCTGCTTCCATAGTGAATCGCTTCTGCAAGTACTTCTTTCCCCGTACCTGTTTCACCTAATAACAGAACGGTTGCATCGGTCGCGGCTACTTTTCTACCCAGGACAATAGCTTCCTGTAATTGTTTGGATGAACCAATAATGGTGTCGAAACTATGTTGTTTGTTTACTTTTTTTTCGAGTGTATAAAGCCGTTGTTGTAAAACTGATTTATCGGTTGCCCGGTAAAGTAAAGGCAGAATTTTATCATTATCATCGCCCTTGGTAATATAATCGAACGCCCCATTTTTAATAGCTTTCACGCCATCGGCAATAGTGCCGTAAGCCGTGAGCATAATTACTTCTGTAGCAGGTGAAATTTCTTTTATCTTCTTCGTTAAATCAATGCCGTTCGCATCCGGAAGCTTTACGTCGCATATAACCACATTGAATTCCTCTTCTTCCAGTTTTTTCAGTCCGGCTTTGGCATTGGCTGTTTCAACAACTTTAAAGCCTTCTAAGGATACAATCTTTGCAAGAAGCCCCCTGAGCTTTTCTTCATCATCAATAATGAGTACGGTGCCTTGCATAGTTAAACGTTAAAATTTCAAAGAGCCTCGCAGGAGATTCGAACTCCCGACCTGCTGATTACGAATCAGCTGCTCTAGCCAGCTGAGCTAACGAGGCTTGTTAAATTGTAAATGGAAAATTGTGAATTGTTAATGTATTTCATTCAGCATTTACAATTCAGCATTTACAATTATTAGATAATAGTTTTTCTTTCCTTTTTGTGCAAGTATATATTTTTCTTTTATAACACTACTCATTCCAACTACAAAATTTACATCTTCTACTTTTTCTTTATTAATAAATACTCCACCCCCCGTAAGCATTTTTCGTGCTTCTCCTTTTGATGGGAAAATAGTTGTATTCACACTTAAAAAATCAATAACAGGAATACCCTTTTCTATTTCCGACTGAGGAATATTTACCTGGGGCACCCCTTCAAAAACGGCTTCCAAATCTTGGTCCGAAAGTTTTTGCAGACTTTCTTTTGTGCCTTTTCCAAACAGAAGTTCCGATGCTTCCACAGCAAAAGTATAATCCTGTTCCGAATGTACACGTATGGTCACATCTTTTGCTAGCGCCTTTTGCAATGTGCGCATGTGCGGGGTTGTAGTATGCTCTGCTTCCAGTTTTTCAATTTCTTCTTTTTCAAACAGGGTAAATATGCGGATGTACTTTTTAGCGTCATCGTCCGATACATTCAGCCAGAACTGGTAAAATTTGTAAGGCGATGTTTTAGCCGGATCGAGCCATACATTACCTTCTTCTGTTTTGCCGAATTTGGTGCCATCGGCTTTAGTTACAAGATGTGTGGTGAGTGCAAAAGCATCTCCACCACCCATGCGCCTGATTAGTTCCGTGCCTGTTACAATGTTCCCCCATTGGTCGGAGCCACCCATTTGCAGTTTGCAGTTTTTATTTTTCCACAGGTAATAAAAATCATAACCCTGCACTAATTGATAGCTAAATTCAGTAAACGATATGCCACTCTCCATACGGTTTTTAACCGAGTCTTTGGTGAGCATATAATTTACGGTAATGTGTTTGCCCACATCGCGTATAAAATCTAAAAAACGAAATTCTTTATACCACTCGTAATTGTTAACTATTTCGGCGGAATTATCACCACAATTAAAATCAAGGAATCTTTCCAGTTGTTTTCGTTGACAATCCAGGTTATGTTCCAGAATATCCAACGTTAGCAAGTTTCTTTCCTGCGATTTGCCCGAAGGGTCGCCCACCATACCGGTAGCGCCGCCCACTAAAGCAATGGGTTTATGGCCTGCCTTTTGAAAATGCAGCAAGGTCATAATTTGGGCCAGGTTGCCTACCCCCAATGAATCGGATGTAGGATCAAACCCGATATACCCGCTCACCGAGCCGCTGTTCAGCAGTTCTTCGGTACCGGGCATAATGTCGTGCAACATGCCTCTCCAGCGTAATTCTTCTATAAAACTCGATTTCATTTTGAGCCGCCAAAGATATGATTTATCCGAATGTCTAAATTCGATTTATTAAAAGACTGATTATCCTTTCTGCGTTTTCTCTTATGCAACAGTTTTTAGCGAATTCGAAAACGCTATTTTTGGCACCATATTAGCTGGTTTACTACATGTTACGCCACTTGCAAAATGCCTTCCAAACTGTTGCATATAAATTTGCCCGGGCAAATGGATTGCAAATGCGGGGCATTTATGGAGAAAGAAAGGGGGTGAGGTGTAAAGTCTTTATATTCTTTTCTCTCCTATATTTGCTATACATTGGGGTATTAGTATGCGATGAAAAAAACTATTTTCATTATTTGTGTAATCTTTTCTCTTGGAATTGGACAAAATACCAATGCCCAAAAGGATACTGCATTTTATTATACAGGTTCGGTGCAGACATGGACAGTACCTCCTTGCGTATATTCAATAATGATTAATGGACATGGAGCACAAGGTGGAACAGCCCAATATACTTTAGGAGGAGGATTTGGTGCAGACATAACGGGTACCTTTACAGTTACACCCGGAGAGATTCTTAATATTTTAGTTGGACAAATGGGAACAGCACCAGTTTTGTGCGCCAGTGGCGGTGGTGGTACATATGTATGGAATTCCATTAATTCATCCCTCCCTATGTTAGTTGCCGGCGGTGGCGGTGGCAGTGCTGGTGGGGATACTTCTGGTGTTGGTTCAGCAACAACAACTCCAACTACGCCTACACCTAACGGATGCGGTGCAGGTGGTGCCGGCGGTAATGGCGGTGCAGGTGGTGCAGGTGGTAATTTTAAAAACACTGCTACAGGCGGCGGTGGTGCAGGATGGATAAGCAATGGGCAACCCGGAACACTATACCCATTTGGCGGTGGTGGTTATGACCCGACAAACGGAGGAACAGGTGGAACTCCAGGTTTCCGAGGTGGACAAGGTGGTTATGGCGGTGGCGGTGGATCTGCAGGTTATGATGGAGCAGGCGGCGGTGGCGGCGGATATAACGGCGGCGGCGGCGGCAATCAATGGGATACTATTGCTTGGGGTGCAGGCGGTGGTGGCGGTTCATATAATGGAGGAACAAATCAAATTAATATTGCTGGGGCTGATACTGGCAATGGTTCAGTTACAATTACTGTTGTTGGGCCATCCATATCCTTTTCACAAGTAAATCCTATTTGTGGTATGTGCAATGGAGTTCTTGTAGTAGCTGCGAGCGGAGGCGCAACACCTTATACATACTCCTGGTTACCCGGCGGACAAACTGCGGATAGCATAACAGGATTATGTGCAGGAACCTATACGGTAACTGTAACGGATTCTTGTGGAAATACTTCTAGTGCATTTGTAGTACTTCCGGCGAAACCTCTTCCGCTTACAACTACTGTTACTGCCAATGAAAAGTGTAATGGAAATTGCATGGGCAGCGCCATTGTCAAAGTAGATACGGGTACTTCCCCTTATGCTTATTTATGGACTCCTTCAGGAGGAAATTCTGCGAATGCTACAGGACTTTGTGCAGGTATTTATACCATCACCGTAACAGATAAAAACGGATGCACAGGCAGTGCGACCGCGACTATCACAGAACCACCTGCAATAACACTTACTTCCTGGACCAATAATGTAGTATGTGCAGGTACATTGGATAGTGCTACGGTTACTCCTTCCGGAGGTACTTCGCCTTATACCTATTTATGGGCTCCATCAGGAAAGACAGCAACTACTGTTACAGGGCTTAGTAGCGGTACATATACTATTACCGTTACGGATATAAACGGATGCACGCAAAGCACAAGCCTTACCATATTGCATCCACCGGTATTAACCGCAACGATGGGAGTTCCCAATAATGTGCCATGCAATGGAGGTATTGGTAATGCTACTGTAACGGCTGGAGGAGGTGTTTCACCCTATATTTATTCCTGGTCTCCATCCGGAGGAAGTAATGCCCAGGGAACCGGGCTTAGTGCCGGGAGCTATACTGTGACTATAACCGATCGGAATAGTTGTACAGCAATAGCTAGTGTGGTAATAACTCAGCCACTACAATTGGTAGCAAAAAAAGATACTATTCTCAATGTTTTTTGTAATGGGGGAGTAGGGAGTGCTGCAATTCGTGTTTCAGGAGGAACTTCGGCCTACACTTATTTATGGCCCCCTACGAAACAAAGCAGCGATAGTGCAACAGGGCTGAGTGCTGGTTCCTATACTGTTTCTGTAACAGATAACCATCATTGCAGTACCAGTGTGAGTGTGACTATTACCCAGCCCACGCAAGTAGCCGCTACGTTTACAATCAATGATGTGCTCTGCAACGGAGGTGTCGGGAGTGCAACAGCCAACGCCAGGGGGGGGGGTATCACCCTATACTTATCTGTGGACACCTACCAATCAAACTACGGCAACCGCCACCGGGCTAAGTGCCGGAGCATATACCATTAAAGTGAGTGATAACAACGGCTGTACCTTAACTAATACAGTAACCATTACCCAGCCGGCTGTATTGAGTGTTAATACTACAAACACACACGCCTTTTGCAATCTTCCTAATGGAACGGCCACTGCAAATCCGGCGGGAGGCACGGGCCCCTATACCTATTCCTGGAACCCCAGTGGTCAAACTACAGCTAAAGCCACAGGTCTGTTTGCCGGAAGTTTTACGGTAACGGTAACCGATAACCACCATTGCACCACCAGTGCCAGCGTAAGCATTACCCAACCAACCTTGGTAACGGCTACTATCAGCAATGTTAACAACGTAAGTTGCTATAATGGAACCAATGGTTCTGCTACGGTTACAGGCAGCGGAGGAACCGCACCCTACGCGTATTTGTGGAGTCCGGGGGGTAATACCAATGCCACCGCAACCGGATTATTCGCTTTAAGTTACACCGCTACCGTAACTGATAACAACGGATGTACAGCCAGCGCATCTGTTAACCTGACAGAGCCTACACAAGTAACTGCCAGCATCAGTGAGCCTAAAATTATTTGCAAGGATAGTACCGGAGTATTAATAGCTAATGCGAATGGAGGCACCCCACCGTATAAATACAATTGGAGTTCGGGAGCCACCAATGGAACAGCTACTATTACCCCTGTAGCTACCAATGATTATTCTGTGATAGTAACCGATAGTCATGGTTGCACTGCCAGCGCTAACATTGTATTGCAATATGGCCCGGCTTTTGCCGTAGATATAACCGGAAAGAAATCCGTCTGTGTGGGAGACTCTACCCTTATCTGTGCGAATGCCATTGGTGCTATTGATGGAGTATTCTACCAATGGGCCCCGGTAAATAGTAGCAATGGATGTATATTAGTAAGTCCAGGTATATCAAGTGTATATACGGTAACGGTAGTAGATGGTTGCGGTTCTACTACAACTGCCCAAACAAGCATAACCGGTGAACCGAGCCCTATAGTGAATATGGGAGTAAACTTCTCACAAGGCTGTGAGCCTTTCTGTGTGCAGTTTATCAATCAATCTGTATTATCAAAAGGCCAGGTAGGACAATATGTATGGGATTTTGGAGACGGAGACAGTTCCAGCAGCAAGAGCCCTATTTATTGTTATAAAACAGCAGGACAATACAATGTAAGCCTTACTGTAATATCTGACAGCGGTTGCAGCGCTACCCTAAAGAAGATAAATATGCTCACTATTTATGCTCCACCTAAAGCGGCGTTCAGTTACTCTCCCAATCCGGCAACAATAGAAACACCTACTATACAATTTGCTGATAAGAGCAAAGATCCCAATGGAAATAATGTGATCTACTGGACATGGAGCTTTGGGGACAGGAGTGACTCGAGCAGTAACCAACAAAATCCAACACATACCTATCACGATACAGGGATGTATTGTGTAAACTTAACTGTAATGAGTAGAGAAGGCTGTACGGACACAACTACCAACTGCCTGATCATCGAACCTGATTTTAAATTATACATTCCCTCAGCATTCACTCCAAATCAAGATGGCAGGAATGAAACCTTTCAACCGGTGGGGCAATATGTAAAGAATTTCGAGATGTATATTTTCAATCGTTGGGGAACACAAATATTCCACTCAACCAATCTAAATCAGGGTTGGAATGGGGAAGTAAACGGTACAGGTCAAATCTCCCCCGAAGATGTGTATATCTATAAAATTATGGTCATTGATGCCAAAGGAACTGAACATTCTTATGTAGGAAATGTCGTCTTGTTGAAGTGAGCAAAAGTTTATTGGTAGTCAGTTTGTACTAATATAAAGTTCCCAATCTTTTTGTACTCCATGGGAATAGTTTGGTTGTCGTCTCCTTTATGAATAAGTCCCTCCAGCTTACCTTCTGAAGAAAACTCAAAGGGTTTAATTTCAAAATGATTCTGAAAGGAAATACCACTTTGTCCGTATACTTTGAACATCACTTCCTTAGCCCCCCATATTATGGTGAGCTGTTCTTCGGTAGAGGGCGATGGCCCTAAGTATTTTATCTCCTGTTCGCCTAAAAAGCGGTATGCTATTTTATGTATCCGGGGACGCAATATTTCAATATCTACTCCCGGATTTTTGTGTGGATGGGTTGCGATGCTAACCATTTTGCCTGAATGGCTTATAGAAATCTTATCGCTATGATTTATAAGCAGTGGTTTTCCATTTTCATGGTAGTCGATAACCGGGGCAGGGGTATATAACTCTTTTAATAAAACCCTTACGGCAAGCCACTCCATGCGCCTTCCCTCATGGGCCAATAAAGAAAAGGCATGTAGCCCTGCTTTATCAAGCGAAGCCGTTTCGAGTAACGATTGTTCATTTTCGATAATCTCCCAAAGGGCTGTACGCTGACCGTCTTGATGTTCTATTTTAAGAATTACAGGCATAAAAGACAATATTAATACCATTTTTCATACCTTTGCAGCCCTGAAATAAAATACATAATCAAATAAAGGTATGTACTATTTATTCAGTATCAAAATATAACATTAAAAATTACAGAAAGATGAGTTCAACCACCAAGGAAAAGAAACTGCCTTACAAAGTAAAGGATATAAAACTGGCAGAATGGGGACGCAAAGAAATATATTTGGCAGAAGCTGAAATGCCGGGTTTGATGGCCCTGCGTGAAGAGTATGGCAAAAAGAAGCCGCTGAAAGGCGCTCGTATTGCCGGTTGCCTTCACATGACTATTCAAACGGCTGTATTAATAGAAACCCTTGTCGAGCTGGGCGCTGAAGTACAGTGGTCATCATGTAATATATTTTCGACCCAAGACCATGCTGCTGCTGCTATTGCTGCCGCAGGTATTCCTGTATATGCATGGAAAGGGCTGAATGAAGCAGATTACGAATGGTGTATTGAACAAACCTTGTTCTTTGGCGATGATAACAAGCCCCTGAATATGATTTTGGATGATGGAGGAGACCTTACCAATGTGGTATTAGATAAAAACCCTGAATTAATTTTAGGTGTTAAAGGTATCAGCGAAGAAACCACTACAGGTGTTCATCGCTTATACGAAAGGATGACCAAGGGAACCCTTGCAATGCCCGCATTCAATGTGAATGATGCCGTAACCAAATCAAAATTTGATAATAAATATGGCTGCCGCGAATCGTTAGTAGATGCTATTCGTCGTGCAACCGACCTGATGCTTGCCGGAAAAGTGGCTGTAGTGGCTGGTTTTGGCGATGTGGGTAAAGGTTCTGCACAGGCATTGAAGAATTCGCAGATGCGTGTTATAGTAACCGAAATTGATCCTATTTGTGCGTTGCAAGCTGCTATGGAAGGCTACGAAGTGCGTAAAATGGATGATGCCGTTAAGATGGCTGATATTATTGTTACTACCACCGGTAATCATCATATTATTACTGATCGTCATTTCTTAAGCATGAAAGATAAAGCCATTGTTTGTAACATTGGCCACTTTGACGTGGAAATAAACATGGCATGGTTGAATGAAAATTATGGACATACCAAAGATACCATCAAGCCACAAGTAGATAAATATACCATCAACGGTAAAGATGTTATTGTGCTTGCCGAGGGAAGATTAGTAAACCTGGGTTGCGCCATGGGACATCCTTCTTTTGTAATGTCTACTTCATTTACCAACCAGGTGTTGGCGCAAATAGAATTATGGCAAAACCATAAGAGCTACGAAAACAAGGTATATACCCTGCCTAAATTATTGGATGAAAAAGTAGCCCGTTTGCACCTCAAGAAAATTAGTGTGGAACTGGATGAACTTAGTCCTGAGCAGGCAGCTTATATTGGTGTAGAAGTAAGCGGTCCGTACAAGCCTGAATACTATAGGTATTAATAGAATTTTGAACTGATTTCTGGAAAGGGAAAGAACACATTGTTCTTTCCCTTTTTGCTTTATACAAGATGAACTACTTGCTAGTTAGATATGTATATCAAAGGGGGATAGTTACTATAATTAATTGTGTACTGCTTTAAGGCAAGTGTGCCAGGGCCATTGCTGGTAATTGTGCCAGAGTATAGTGAATAGGTTGTACCACAAACAGGGCATTTGGCTGTAATTCCGCCTGCCTGAACGTTCAAAACGGCTTTTGAATTGGTTGTACAGTCGTAAGGACAACCGCGGTCAAAGGCAAGATAAGAATCTTGTGCGTTGCAGAATACTATGATATTGTCGTACCCTCCAAAAACATATCCCCATCCGCCAATAGTTTGTAGAGAAGCATTGGTAGAAACATTAACAGTTGCATTGACTGCCACATTGGGAACCCCAGCATTTACCGGAGAATTTTTTTTGCATCCGGAAGATATTCCTGCACTCAGTAGGAATAATAAGGTAAGTTTCTTTTGCGTCTTTAAAAGCATTTTAAAACTTTTGAGCAAAAATTTAGTTGCTTACCGTCAGATTGGTGCCGTCGAAAGAAGTTTGATATTGCTTTAATGCCACACTACCCGGGCCGCCGGTAGTTGTACCGCTATATAAGGAATAGCTAGTGCCGCAAACAGGGCACTTGGCAGTAATATTATTGGTTTGTACCTGTACAATAGCTTTTGAGTTTGTTTCGCAATCATAAGGGCAACCACGGTCAAAGGCGAGATAAGTATCCTGCCCGTTACAAAAAAGTATTATTCCGTCATAGCCCCCTGTAACATATACCCATCCTCCCACATGTTGCAAAGGAGTGTAGAGTGGATTGTCAACATCAACTGAAAAATTAACTGCTACATTCGGTACACCACTGGTACTTGCTGGTGAATCTTTTTTACACCCAATAATAACGCTAAGAAAAAGCAGGGGTAACAAAAAAAACCGTTTATACATTTTATAAGAAAATAATAAAAGCCTGTTAACAACAGGTAACTTATTTTGCAAATATAACGTATTTTTGATTCGTATGAAAGGCATTTCTTATATAATAGAGATTGAATGAGGGAATTAAAAACCATACTTAAAAATGCCCCCATTATTATAATGATGGCTGGTCTTGCATTGGTATTACCTTGTATAGCTGATGCTCAAAGCAAGCCGAGTGCACCCACCGGGCCTGTGAAAACATCGAGGGAAATGCAAAAAAAGCAGTGGAAAAAACAACGGAAAATAGACCTTGCTACTAAAAAGGCTTTAAAAGTCCATATGAAACATCAGACAAAGGAAGTGCGAAAGCGTATGAAAAAGGATGCTAAAAAGGCATCTGATAATAATAGCAGGTAAAACTTATTGCAGGTTTGCAAGGCAGTTTAATAAGCCAAAACTACCATTTAATAAGTCAAACCCACCGTATAATAATTACGACACATTTCTGGATTTTCCTGTCATATATTTGTATTCGAAACAAATAGAGCACGGATTTTGTGAATGCATCAAGGATAAATTAAAGCAAACCAAGGACTATTCGAAGTAAATAACATGAAATACATTGATAAATATAATGTTAGTTATTATAAAAAAATAATATATCTGATTACTAGATACTTAATACAAATGTTCAATATCCTCATCAACGAAATGCTTTACTGTTTGAACAAATTAATTTTACATTTGTGCGTTTGCATTAACATAAATTAACAAAACACTACGTTTTATGTTCAAAAAGATACGCATTACAGCACTAGCACTATTAATTACCGGTGCACTCTCCGCACAAACCGGTATTAAAGTGCGTATAGTAGATAAGACCACCAAATTACCGATTCCATTTGTGGAAGTTGCTGTTGAGCAAGGTGACAGGCAAGTTACCGGCGGTATGACCGACGATAAAGGTATTGCAGAATTAAAACCGCTCGATCCGGGAACATACAATGTCCGGGCTCAGGAGCAAGGATATAAAGACTTTCTTGAAAAAGGGATAGTAGTTAACCAGGATGTGTTGGTTAAAATAGATGTGAACATGTATACTATAGCAGATACCTCTATTTCTGTTACAGTGATGACTTATCATACACCCCTTATTAAACAAGGTACGCAATCAGGACAGGTATTAGACAGCGCTGATATACATAGCATGGCTTCAACCAATATCAATGTTATAGCTGCTGGTACAGCAGGTGTTTATGCTTCAGATGTGGGTGGTGCCCTAAACATTCGCGGAGGCAGATCGAATTTTAATGAATATATTATTGACGGACAAAAAGTAACCAATGACCAGACTAACGGATCCTTGCCAACCGGGCTGATTGAACAGGAAACAGTTGTTACAGGTGGTGTTCCTGCAAAATACGGAGATGCCACAGGAGGTATTATCGAAATAAATACCATAGCCGGAGCTGACCATTATTTTGGTAGTGTGCAGGGTTCAACTTCTAACCTTTTTGATTCCTATCATAATAATGATATTAACTGGAGCCTAGGTGGACCTATATGGTCTAAAACGGATAGTAATAAGACCAAAAGCACAATAGTTGATTTTATATTTGGCGGTGATTATCTCTACCAGAGAGATCAGAATCCAAGTTTTATTGATCCTACCTATACAAATGGCTCAACCCTGGCACAATTACAAGCCAATCCCATTATTCCGGAAGTTGGTGGTATCGGATTCTATAATGCAGCCAGTTATATAACATCGTCACAGATGTACACTCAAAGCTGGCACTTGAACGATGCACAGGACCAAATATCATTAACTACAAAATTAAATTTTCATGTTACCAGTAATGTGAAAATTACACTTGGGGGTTCCTATCAATACCAAACCGGACACAACTGGAATGGTTCTCCTTATGGTGCAGGAGGTGGTATTAATTATGAAATGTTCGACTATAGTGAAAACCCGCTTCAAACACAAATTAACTACAAAGGCTTTGTAAGACTTACCCAAAAGTTTAATAGTTTAGAAGGGAAAGATAAGAGCTCTCTTATAAAAAATGCTTATTACAGCATCCAGGCAGAATATTCTCATACTTGGACACAAGTAGATAATGGTAGCTTCGGGAATAACTACTTTGATTATGGATATGTGGGTAAATTTTACGAATACAGAACACCAGTTTATTCAACCGGATATATGGAAGGCAAAGATGGATTAGGCCGTTATCAAACAGGTTTCAATGACTCAGCATATACGTTTACACCATCTAATTTGAACCCAATCGAAGCTAACTACGCTAAGGATGTTATTAAACAATTAGGTACAGGGGGAGAATATAGTACTGTGATCCCTGAAAATAATGGCGTTGTGAACGGACTTTCTCCGGGTAATATTTATTCTTTGTGGTATAACGTGGGACAACCAGATGGTGGGTATTTTCAACAAAACAATAACTTTTTCCGTTTCTCAGCTGATTTTTCGGCAGAAATTGCAAATAACTCTGTTGATATAGGATTTGAATACGATCAAAATAATATTAGTCAATATAACCTTAATGCTTCAGGATTGTGGCAATTGATGCGCCAGTTGACAAACTTCCCTCAATTTTTAGCATTAGATACAGCTCATCCTTTCCCTGGTAATTATATCCGTAATAACCTACATAGCTATTTCCACCATTTAAAAGGTCGGCA
>JABDCH010000017.1:38621-38971 GCA_013288205.1 Bacteroidota bacterium
AATACATACGGATATAATTATCAGTATAATGCTGCCACACAAACACAATTTGATAAGAGTTTAAGGCAAAAGTTGGGACTCCCGGTTAATGGTACACAATGGTTACAAACGGATGACTATGCACCTAGTACATATTCGTTAGGTATGTTCAGCGCTGCCGACCTTTTAAATGGTGGAAATAGCTATGTAGGTTATTACGGATATAATTACCAGGGAAACCTTAACTCAACCAATCCGTCTATTGATGATTTCTTTACCCAGCGTGATGCCAATGGTAACCTTACCTACCCGGTAGGTGCATACAGGCCTATCTATTTGGCCGGTTATATTCAAGATCACTTTGATATTAA
>JABDCH010000018.1 GCA_013288205.1 Bacteroidota bacterium
TAGCAAATCCACTTACATCTATGAGTATCCAAATTTTCTTATATTTGATAACCAAAACACCCCTTATTATGAAAAAACTACTTGTTATTTTTTCATTCCTGCCTATTTGTGTTCCATTTTCCAGCTTGATGGCAGACGGTTTTCAGATTCCTCAACAATCTACTAAATCCACGGCCTTTGGAGGCGCTTTTACGGGATACTGCGGAGATGCATCTACGGCATTTTATAATCCGGGAGGAATGAATAATTTACACGGACAAAATTTTACGGCCGGGATAATCGGGCTGTTTCCATACGTTTCTGTTCAAACACCTGCAACGGCAAATATTACCCAAACATCAAAAATTTATACTCCCATCGGATTATATTATGTGGGAAGTTTTTGGAATAGTGTTAGAATAGGATTGGCTATTAATAACCAGTTTGGTTCTTCAGTGTCATATCCAAGCCAGTGGGAGGGGCAGTATATTGTACAAAGTATAGAATTGAAAACTTATATGTTTCAACCTACGGTATCATATCAGATATGCAAGCAACTAAGTGTGGGAGCCGGATTTGTTTATACGTTTGGAACTTTTTCCGACACCAAAGCCATTCCTGTGGCAAGCAGTCAGTATTCCAATGGGGAAGCATCGCTAAGTGGTAATGGAAATGCAGTGGGCTATAATGTTGGACTTTTTTCCAAAATATGGCAGCATGGAAATGACAGCGCTAACAATCAATTATTACAAATCGGTATGAGTTATCGTTCAGGGTTACCTATGAAGGTATCAAGTGGCAATGTTAGCTTTTCGCAAATTCCCGCCTCTCTCGCAACAGAATTTCCTTCATCTGAAAATTTCTCTACCCAGGTGAATATGCCTGCTGTATTTACGGCCGGGCTTGCATATAAATTCTCTTGCTGTAAAAATTGGGATTTTATGGTGACCTATGATTTCAATTATGTGTTCTGGAACACCTATGATTCACTACATTTTAATTTCACAAATACCAATACTCCATCGCAGGGCTTCCACTACAATTGGAAAAATGCTACTGCTCATCGCTTTGGTGCAGAAGCAACCTACATGAAAAATTATTCCATAAGGATGGGGTACTATATTGATAACACTCCTATACAAAATGGATACGTCAGCCCTGAAATAGTAGATGCTAATGCCACCGGATTTTGTTTGGGAGTAGGCATTAAATTCTGTCAGCATTATTCGGTTGATTTGTCATATCTGCGTTCTGATTTTACGTGGAATAATACTACATGGAATAATCCAAGTGGAGGTTCGGAATCACTTGCCGGCCCTGATTTTTCGGCATCCTATCACCGCATAGTGAATATGTTTGGAATAGGGGTTAATTATCAATTTTAAAATTACTTGCCATGAAAAGAATAACTATATACATAACAGTTGTTGCGTTGGCATTGTCTTCCTGCACAAAAACACAATTCAATAGCCAAACCTATTCTACCGGAAAAGCTAATTTTTCTACTTTCATCTCGGTGGGTAATTCCCTTACGCAGGGGTACATGGATGGAGGTCTTTATTATTACGGACAAAGCAATTCCTATCCTTCCATCATAGCAAAGCAAGCGCAAAAGGCCAATTCTTCCATTGCTTTTTCACAGCCTAAGGTAACCGGTAACGGCTCCGGGTACATCCATTTGGTATATGCAAACGGACAGATTGTCCCTGTTCAACCCGGCGATGATTCTACAGCAGGCCCCAATCCTGCAGATGCCGATCCTTCCTGGGCAACATGGGGGATAAATTTACAAGGCAATACATATAACAATCTTGGTATTGCGGGAATATTGCTCAATAATTGTGTGGCGCTTAATCCGACACAGGCTCTTATCAATAACGTGATATGCGGATACCAGATGATTTCACAACTGGGCCCGGGTTATATTGGTAACCCGTATGGAAGATATCTTAAATTCGGAAGCGCTCTTTCTGCCAATCCTACACAATATATCGATTTTGTAAGAGCGAGCAAAGCCACCTTTTTTACTTGTTGGTTAGGTAATAATGATGTGTTGGCGTATGCAACAGCCGGAGGAGTAGTTCAGCGCGACACGATACAAGGATTTGGTACCATTGCGTTGAACGATATTACCCCGCCTGCCGAATTTGCACAGAAATACGATTCAATACTTACTGTTTTTCATAATCAGGGCGCGCAAGGCATTTGTGCTACCATACCGGATATTACATCTATACCCTTTTTTAATACAGTGCCAAACTATGCGATGTTAAACGGGGTTAAACAATATCTTTATATCACCACGGCTGCGGGAGTAAGACAAGCCAATAGCGGCGATTATATACTGCTTACAGAGTATAATAATGTATTGGCAGGGCAGGGGATAAGTCCTTCTAATCCCATACCCAATAACCAGGTGTTAGATGCTTCAGAGGTTGATTCGGTTGAAATAGCCACCAATGCCTACAATACTTCCATTCGGAGTATAGCTGCTTCGTTTGGTTACCCCGTGGCTGATATGCATCAATTTTTGGGATCCTTACAAAGTAGCATTACTGTTGATGGAGAAACCCTCACCAGGCAATTTATTCAGGGTGGCGCTTTTGGGTTAGATGGAATACATCCTACTGCTGTAGGATATGCACTTATAGCGAACCAATTTATTACTTCCATCAATGCCAACTATGGGGCAACCATTCCTCCTGCTGATTTGTCGCAATATAGGGGAGAGTTGTTTCCATAGTAATAAGTAGGGTCAGAAATAGAGCCGTAAAAACCCAACTGCAAGCGACACATCAGCATTGCTTTTACCTGCATAAGAGGTAATATCGCCCGTTCCTATATAAAATTCGAGATTAGATGTCACATTAATAGTTACCCCAACAGGTAAGGCCCATTCATCGTTTACGCTCACTGCCAAACCGGGACATAACGTAATGTACTTGGATACTTTTAATTGACTGCCAAAGGCAAAATAAGGACCTGCTAACCCGCCGGGAACATTATTCATAGGTAATATAATATCGGAAGAAAGTGTCACGCGTTTGTTTACATAATAGCTAACTCCTCCTTTCATTTCAGCCGGTAGTGGAGTTGTATACTCAGATTGTGGGGAGGAACCGGACAACGTACCATTTTTCAACTCATTAATAAAATCACTACCATGTATTACAGATGCAATGCCAGTATCGGTGGTTGTTTTGTATCCATGTTCCCACCTTATAGAGCCTATATCAATAAGTGATATTCCTGCTTTCCATCGTTTATGAATAATCCCTATCCCCAGGTCAACAGCTTCACCATGCCCCGGAGTATTAAAAAAGCCTGAAGGCATGTTCGGGTAATACTCATTTATAGCATACAGGGCATCTAAAGCCCCATTAGAAACAGAGCCGTTTACATCGGCTATTCCCATTATATACTTTACTCCAATACCGCCATATATGCCTGTTAGTTCACCCGAATTACTGAAGGAAAAACAACTTGTTGCAGATGCATAAGGATCGCTTTGTGTTCCACCCAAATCAAAGAGCCTCACACCATAATCCAAATTTATTTCCCTGTAATGGGTGTATGATAAATTAGTTCCATTCAACAATGCCAGTGTAGTAGCATCATTGTATACCTTGTCACCACTGGGATTGATAGCCTGCGATGCATTAAGCCCCAAAAAAGCATTGGACTGTATCTTGTCAGTCATATTTACGGCAAAAGTCCCCGGTACTTCATGTACTTTGAAAGACATGGCAAACCAATTGACATCGGCGTTTGTATTCATCCCATCCCGTGAGCCTAATATCCCCTGCCAAGCGGTGCCCCTGGTTAAAAGGCTTGTTCCGTAAAAAGCATTCATTAAGCCCGGAAAACTCATCCCCTGCGACTGACCACTTATTCCGGCATTTAATAGGGTAAAAGAAAAGGAATGGTTTGTAGTCCAACCCAAGTTGGCAGGGTTAACACCAATAGCTTCCCAATCTTGTGCCACAGCAGTAAGAGCGCCACTTTTAGCATCGGATACAGGAAGAACATATTGAACTTGTCCGGCAGATGAAAGTACAATGAATAATAAGGAAATCGTTGCTAACCGGTTTTTCATCTTAATTGAATTCTTTAACGTCCTTATATAATACGAAATTTATTCGCTTAAGTTACGCATTTGCAACAGCAGAATCCTCAGTGATAGATTTTGAATTAACAGAAATATAATAGCATGCTGGTAAAGTATTCTGATACTTTTGCAGGTAATACTACAATATGGATAAAGAATCAAAAGCCGTTATTACTGAGCCCTCATTTAAGGGAAAGCATTCAACATTACTACGCATTTGGCACTGGAGTACATTCATAATTATTTTAGGTTCATTAGTTACCGTGCTTTTTGCGAAAACACTTTTCAATGCAAAAGACAATACTTTGCCGGTGCAGCAGAATCTGCAAAAAAGTAATATCACAGTTTCTCCTGACCAAGCCCGCTCAGTGGCACACGATTTTAATGATTTGATTTGGCACTGGCATATTTATGTTGGGTACGTTTTAGCAGGGTTGTTATTGTTCCGCATACTGTTGGAGTTCTTTCAACCCAAACAGCAAAAGCTTGTGTCGTTACTTAAAAATGCCTTGAAATATTTACGTATTCCTGGAACAAACAAACAAAATGCGAAGCATTTTTTGTGGGTAAAATACCTCTACCTTATATTTTACTTTTCACTTTTTGTACAGGCTTGTACAGGTCTTTTTATGGTTTATTCAGACGATGTACCTGGGTTGAAAAATATACGGCATACGGCAAAAGATATTCATAATATATTTATGTGGATAATCATTTCATACATCGTAATCCACATAAGCGGTGTTATTCTTGCTGAACTTGGCAAAAAATACAAGGGCATTGTATCTGATATGATTAATGGCGGAGAGTAGTATTTATTGAAATTTATTTTATCCCCTTTTTGCTTAAAATTTCGTTTTAACCCAACGCTTTGTCTATTCTTTTCGTATAGTAGTGTATGAAGGGAGAATATTTTCCGAATGGATACCCCCCTCAATAGGTGAAAACCACCACATAATAAGTGAAAACCGCCATACAATAATTCCCGGTTGCTTTAAATAGTTCCATACGTATATTTGAATAAATCTTAAAAACTACGCCATGAAAAACAAAATCTCTACATTCACATTTGCTGCTTTTTTAGCAGCCGTTTTATTTTATTCTACCCGGGTTTCTGCACAAGTTTTATATGGTTTAACAAGCGCCGGTGGCGACTATCTGGCCGGCACTATATTTTCTATTACTCCATCGGGAGATTTTAAAACATTTGCAAGTCTTAACCCGACTTTTGCGGCAACACCATACGGGAGTTTGTTGTATGCAAGCGATAATAATTTCTATGCTTCTTCCGTAGATGGTGGTTATGGAGGCAGTTGCACCATATTCAAATGCGACCACAACGGAATGCTGACTACCATGATAAATCTTGATTCTGTTTGGGGCTCTTCAGAGCCACAGGGCAACGGTCTGCTTCAGGCTATGGATGGTAATTTATACGGCATGACAACTATGGGAGGGCCAAATACATTTGGAGTTATTTTTAAACTTCAACTTTCCGGTCAATATTCTGCTTTGCATTTTTTCAACGATATCGATGGAGGTAGTCCTTATGGCAGTTTAATACAAACAAAAGATGGTAATCTTTGGGGTATGACAAGCGGAGGTGGAGGCGATAGTTTATCACCTGGTTATGGGAATATCTTCTCTTGTAGTCCCACCGGAATATATACTTCTGTTTTTAATTTCAACGACAGTGATGGGGCTGTACCATATGGAGACTTATTGCTTGCCAATGATGGTAATTTTTATGGGCTCACATCACAGGGAGGGTTATATGGTTTTGGGGTTCTTTTCAGATACAGTCCTACTTCCAATACATATACCAAACTTGTTGATTTTAATGGAACCAAGGGTGCCTACCCTACAGGCTCTCTCATCCAGGCAACTGACGGTAAATTGTATGGTTTGACTTCTGGTCAGCGATATTATTACTCATATTATCCTGATTCAACAAATGGCACTTATAGTACTCTCTTCTCTTGTACATTATCTGGTAACCTCACTACGTTAGTATATTTTAACGATAGTATTAATGGATTACTTCCCTTAGGTACTTTAAGCCAGGCAAGCGATGGGAATCTATATGGAATGACATCTTATGGTGGAAAATATAACCTGGGAACCATCTTTCAATATTCATTATCCAACCAGTTTAACAAATTGCTTGATTTTAGTGGAGAAACTGGTTATAATCCAATGTTTGGAAAAGTGATTGAGGTAGATAATTTGCCTGCCGGCTTAACAGAAATAAGTCATATACAAGGCACAGGTCTTTTCCCCAATCCCAATAATGGTCAATTTACTGTTCGGTTGTCAACCAATTGCAATTATGGTTCAATGGAAGTGTATAACACGCTTGGACAAAAAGTATTTGCTTCAGCGCTTCAACCCGGCGTTGCAGATAATAATATTAATATGGGCTCAGAACCTAATGGGGTTTACCTGTACCGGGTTTTGAATGCAACAGGAAATGTAATTTCTAACGGGAAGTTTGTAATTCAGAAGTAGGAAAGCCAAACCCAAGCAGGTTACACTTTTAGACATCCCTTTTTTTTATCACTCTTTTCATAATTCTTGTCGATAGATTCGTCCTCTTAAACGAATTAAAATAGGAGTCAGGCCATCACTTTCGTACATTTAAGAAAGAGTAGCGGATTATTAATGTCCTTTAAATTGCATGCTTATGCCACGGACAAAATCGAAAAAGAATGGGGCTGAAATACCTGTTAATATTGAAAAGGTGGAGGTCAGGTTATTACGAGTAAGCGACTATATCGGGCTATATGACTCCATGCGGGAAGCCTATAAAAACTGGCACGGAACATTATGGACCAGTGAAACGATAGAAAAACTAATAGAGATTTTCCCTGAGGGGCAATTGGTGGTATTGGTAAATGGCAAGGTTGTGGGCGTAGCTCTATCTATCATTGTAAATTACGATGATTTTGGAGATGACCATACATACAGGGAAATTACAGGCAAATATTCATTCACCACCCATAACCCTGATGGCGATGTATTATATGGGATTGAAGTTTTTGTTCATCCCGATTATCGGGGATTGCGGCTTGCAAGACGCCTGTACGATGCCCGCAAGGAACTTTGTATGAAATTAAATTTAAAGGCAATTGTTTTTGGGGGAAGAATACCCAATTATAAAGACTATTCTTCCACTCTTAATCCTATGCAGTATATAGAGAAGGTAAAGACAAAGGAAATTTATGACCCGGTGCTTTCTTTTCAGCTCTTTAATGAATTTCATGTAGTGAAGCTTTTGAATAACTATATGCCGCATGACGAAGAATCGAAGGCCTATGCTACCTTGATGGAATGGAACAATGTACTATATCAAAAGGAAACTAAGCATCCTATGCAAAAGAAAACATCGGTACGTGTAGGGCTTGTACAATGGCAAATGCGTTCATTCAGAACATTCGAAGCCTTGTGTGAGCAGATTGAATTTTTTGTGGACTCAGTGGCCGGCTACAAATCTGATTTTATACTCTTTCCTGAATTATTCAATGCTCCCTTAATGGCTGAATTTAATCATCAGACTCAATCGGAAGCCATCCGTAGTCTTACGCAATATACGGAACCCTTGCGCGATATATTTATCAAGTATGCTGTTTCATTTAATATAAATATCATAACGGGCAGTATGCCTATTCTGCAAGACGGCAAACTATATAACATCGGTTACCTATGCAGAAGAGATGGTAGTGTAGATACTTATACCAAGATACATATCACCCCTAACGAAATAAGTGCCTGGGGCATGGTTGGCGGAAACAAACTGAAAGTGTATAATACGGATGCAGGAAAAATTGGAATACTGGTGTGCTATGATTCTGAATTTCCGGAATTGGCAAGACTGCTTGCCCTACAAGGCATGGAGATATTGTTTATTCCTTTTCTTACTGACACGCAAAATGCGTTTACACGGGTGAAATGCTGTGCTCAGGCAAGGGCGATAGAAAATGAATGTTACGTTGCGATGGCGGGTTGCGTGGGAAATTTACCCAAAGTTCACAATATGGATATTCAGTATGCTCAGTCAGGCGTATTTACTCCTGCCGATTTTGCTTTCCCTACCAATGGAGTTAGGGCAGAAGCCACACCCAATACAGAAGCAGTATTAATTGCGGACCTCGAACTGGGAATGCTAAAGAAAGCACGGATTCAGGGAAGTGTACATAACCTGCTTGACAGGCGTACCGATCTATATGAACTCAAACAGCTTATCCCCCCTGGTAACTGGGATATTATTACTAAAACTTCATCTCAAAATGGCAAACCTTCCAATCCTATGGATAAGGATAAAATTGCAAGAGATGGGATATTAGGTTAATATCTCCCCTTTCTCTCCCAGTAAGAATATTATTTCAAAACGGGAAATTTGTGGTAATCGAACAAAAGATTCCTCCCACTTTTGTTCCATTACAAATAATTAGAGGATTATTAATCCAAAAATCTGTATATTTTTGTAACTCTTAATAGAATGATGCAAAAAACATTTCACCAGAATTTCGATATTGTTTATTCCGCCTGTAAGAAAGCTTTAAAAAGTTTGGGTATGAATATCGAATACGATAATATGAGAAATGGTTCAATGAGTGCATCTACCCAAAGTAGTATTTGGTCTTGGGGCGAATCCATAGATATTAGCGTCTCTAAAGATAAAGGAAAGATATTAGTAAAAGTAAAATCTGATCATAAAGCACAATTATTTGATTTGGGGGGGAAGAATGAAAAAAACGAAGAAAATATCCTTAACGAAGTTGCAAAGATTTTAAATAAATGAAATTATATCTTAAAAACTGTCCAAATTGTGGGCACCGTAATTATCTTGGAATTCAGGCATCAACAAAAAATGAACTAAGAGTTCACTTTAGAGGAGGAGATAGTTTTTATGCAACATGTGGAAATTGTGGACATCAAGCAATCTACTATATTCATGATATTAAAGCTTATTCTGATTCAAATGTAACACCAGGCGGGGCAATAGCGGGTGGACTTATTGGATTACTAGGAGGTCCTATAGGATTAATAATAGGAGGTGTAGCGGGAGGACTATTAGGTACTGCAAATGATAATGAGGACCAACGTAAAGCGAATGTATTTAACGCAAGTAGATGATTCCGGAAAAACCAAAATATGGTCGCTTTAAAAGTTTCTGCATCTTAGCAATTACCATCGCTATTCTATTTTTCATCTATGCAAATTTCTTAGGAATAATTAGTTGGGTTGGGGAAATAATCACTAACTATGATACATTTATAATATACACTGCTTTAGTTTGTGGTGCAATTGGTGCAACTCATGCAATTACTAAAAGGACCACAAAAGAAAATGTCTTTTTCCTTAATTTCATAGGCAAACCATTTATTGCGGCAGTTTTTACAGGGCTCACCTATGGAATTGTTTTGAATGGATGTACTACTCTTTTTTATATGATTCTATACGACGAATCATTAAAGAACAAATACTCTACTATAGAGCGTTTTGCTGTTAGTGCGGCAACAATATTGTTATTTGTCGCCTCCATTTATGGCTTATACCAAATGTTAAAAGAAATATTTAGTCCATCTGAAACTAAAGCAATTATTGAAAGACAAACTGATCATCCATCTCGTACTCACCATTAGTAGATTATGTTACGCCTTCCCATTTTTGGGAAAGTAAGGGTTGAGGCAAACAAAAAGGCAGGTCAATTTCTCAACCTGCCCTTTCATTACTAATTCTAATTAGCTTTTCGTTTCTTCTTCATTCTTATTCTTTTTATTGTTCGATTTGGCCTTCGTCACTTTTATCCTGATCTCATCCTTTGCTTTATCGAAGTCTACGACAACTGAATCACCTTCTGATACGCCTGACTTAATGATTTCTTCAGCCAGTGGATCTTCCAGATATTTCTGAATAGCCCTTTTTAATGGGCGTGCACCAAATTGCGGGTCGAAGCCTTTGATTACGATATAGTCTTTCGCTTCTTTCGAAATTTTAACCGTATAGCCAATTCTTTCAATACGTTGGTATAAACCTTCCAGTTCAATATCAATAATCTTGAACATACTTTCTTTCGTGAGTGAGTTGAAGATAATCACATCATCCACCCTGTTCAGAAATTCCGGTGCAAAGGTTTTGCGCAGTGCGCTTTCAATTACACCTTTATCAATTTCTTCAGCGCTATCTTGCTTGGCAACGGTATTGAAACCTACTCCACGTCCGAAATCTTTCAATTGGCGTGAACCAATATTGGAAGTCATAATGATGATAGTATTCTTAAAGTCTACCTTTCTTCCAAGGCTGTCGGTTAGTTGACCATCGTCCAGCACTTGCAGCAATAGGTTGAATACATCCGGGTGAGCTTTTTCAATTTCATCGAGCAATACTACCGAATAAGGACGATTGCGAACCTTTTCGGTAAGTTGTCCGCCTTCTTCATATCCCACATATCCCGGAGGCGCACCTACGAGGCGTGATACAGCAAATTTTTCCATGTATTCACTCATATCTACGCGGATAAGGGCATCATCTTTGTCAAAAAGATAACGTGAAATAACCTTTGCCAATTGGGTTTTACCAACCCCCGTAGGTCCGAGGAAAATAAATGTTCCTATTGGTTTGTTCGGATCTTTCAGTCCGGCACGGTTACGTTGTATAGCTCGTACTACTTTCTTAACGGCATCGTCTTGGCCTACTACTTTACCTTTCAGTTCTTCATCCATCTTGGAGAGGCGTGCGCTTTCATGCTCGGCAATACGTTGCACAGGTACACCTGTCATCATAGCCACTACTTCAGCTACATTCTCTTCGCTCACCACTTCGCGGTGCGACCTCGTTTCTTCTTCCCAAATTTTCTTGGCTTCTTCCAGTTGTTCATTCAATAGCCTTTCGCTATCGCGCAACCGGGCGGCTTCTTCATATTTTTGGTTATGTACGGCCTTGTTCTTTTCCTCCTTCAACAACTCCATCTTCTTTTCAAGATCGATGATGTTTTGAGGTACGTTGATGTTGGTAATATGTACTCTTGCACCAGCTTCATCCAGGGCATCAATAGCCTTATCAGGCAAATGGCGGTCATTAATATAGCGGTTGGTAAGATACACGCAAGCTTTAATAGCATCATCAGTATAGGTTACGTAATGATGGTCTTCGTATTTAGTCTTTATATTATTTAATATTTGAACGGTTTCTTCCGGTGAGGTAGGTTCTACCAGCACCTTTTGGAACCTTCTTTCCAGCGCGCCGTCCTTCTCAATGTATTGACGATATTCATCTAATGTGGTTGCACCGATACATTGAATTTCTCCTCGGGCCAGTGCAGGTTTAAACATATTGGATGCATCCAGCGAACCGGAAGCTCCACCCGCACCAATCAGGGTGTGAATTTCATCAATGAACAGGATAATATCAGGAGTTTTTTCCAACTCGTTCAATACCGCTTTGATCCGTTCTTCAAATTGTCCGCGATATTTTGTTCCGGCTACTAAGGCAGCCAAATCAAGGGTTACCACCCGTTTATTAAAGAGCAACCTCGATACTTTCTTTTGTACGATACGGAGAGCCAGGCCTTCAGCAATAGCTGATTTACCAACACCGGGTTCACCTATCAGAATGGGGTTATTCTTTTTCCGGCGGCTTAATATCTGCGATACACGTTCAATTTCTTTTTCTCTGCCAACAATAGGGTCTAATTTGCCTTCTTCTGCCATTCTTGTCAAATCCCTGCCAAAATTGTCAAGCACGGGTGTTTTTGATTTCGATTCGGAAGTGGAGCGCTTACCGGGTGCACCAGCGCCACCGCCTCCTCCCATTGCTGCACTATCGTCGTCGTCGTCGTCGTCGTCAGCAGGAGTGTTGGGCGATTCGCCTTTTGGGCTGATTTTGTATGTTTCCAATTCCTGGCGGAAACTTTCATAACTCACATTAAATACATTAAGGGCTTTAGCAGCAACACTGTCTTCATCCTTTAGAATGGCAAGCAATAAATGCTCGGTGCCAATTACAAGGCTTTTGAAGTATTTAGCTTCCAGGTAGGTAATCTTTAAAGCTTTTTCGGCTTGTTTTACCAGCGGAATATTGGCCAGGTGATTGATCTTCTTATTGGTAGGCGGAGCATAGTTCTCCACAGTTTTGCGAAGGTCGCTGGTATCAACTCCTAATTTTTTAAGTAGTTGAACGGCAACGCCTTCTCCTTCGCGGATGATGCCCAGTAATAAATGTTCAGTGCCTATATAATCATGTCCCAGCCTAAGCGCTTCCTCGCGGCTGTAAGATATTACGTCTTTAACTCTTGGTGAAAATTTAGCTTCCATATAATTTATGGTTTTGTCATTGTTTATGTAACGGTTCAAAGGTAGTCTATTCATATATACGTTCAGTAGATGTTTGTGGTTGGTTTTTTGAACTAAAAAATGTTAATAATTCGAGAATAAATTTTTAGTACCTTGCTACGTGAAAATGTCTATTTTCGGCGCACTTATCATAAAACGATTAACCCTATATTTTATTTTAATTAAGTAAACATTAACAACATGGCAACTGGAGAGACAATTATACCTATTAATATTGAAGAACAAATGAAGACGGCCTACATCGATTACTCGATGTCGGTTATCGTATCCAGGGCGCTGCCCGACGTGCGGGATGGTCTTAAGCCTGTACATAGAAGAGTGCTTTTTGGTATGTATGAGTTGGGTGTACTTTCCAATAGAGCTTACAAAAAGAGTGCCAAAATAGTCGGAGAGGTTATGGGGAAGTATCACCCGCATGGCGATGCCTCTATTTATGACACTATGGTTCGTATGGCACAAGACTGGTCCTTACGCTATCCGCTGGTTGACGGACAAGGTAACTTTGGCTCTATCGATGGTGACAGCCCTGCCGCTATGCGTTATACCGAAGCCCGTCTTCGCAAGCTGGCTGAAGAAATGATAGGAGATATTGACAAAGAAACTGTTGATTTTGTTCCTAACTATGATGATTCAGAGGTAGAACCAACCGTTCTTCCTTCCCGTATTCCTAACCTTCTTCTGAATGGAGCATCGGGTATTGCAGTAGGTATGGCAACTAACATTGCCCCTCATAACCTGACAGAAATTGTAAATGCGACCCTTGCTTATATAGAAAACCCATCAATAACCATCGATGAATTAATAATGCCCGATGCAAGTGGCAAGAGCATTGTGGAAGCTCCTGATTTCCCAACAGGTGGAACGATTTATGGCCTCGATGGAGCAAGAGAAGCCTTTAGGACCGGACGTGGCAGAATAGTAGTAAGGTGCAAGCATATAGAAGAAATAGTAGCGGGCAGAGAGCAAATAGTTATCTCTGAAATACCGTATATGCTTAATAAAGCGGAGCTTATAAAGAAAATTGCCGAACTGGTTAATGAAAAGAAGATAGAAGATATTTACGATGTACGCGATGAATCGGATAGAGACGGAATGCGCATTGTTATTGAATTAAAAAAGGATGCTATCCCAAGCATTGTAATCAATAACTTATACCGACAAACAGAATTACAAAGCGCATTTAACGTAAACAACGTAGCGTTGATAAATTTGGAAAGGCATGAAAAAATCAATGCAGGGGACATTTTCACAATAGACAATGACATTAAGGTAGGCAAGCTTCAAAACCTGAGGCCGCTTACGCTTAACCTCAAAGAAATGCTCGGGCATTTTGTCGTTCACCGTCATGAGGTTATTGTTCGCCGTACCCAATTTGAATTGAAGAAAGCGGAAGCCCGCGCCCACATTCTGAAAGGTTTGTTGATAGCCCTTGACCACATGGATGAAGTTATCCGCATCATCCGCGATTCGCAAACTCCTGAAATAGCTCAAACTCAATTAATGAGTAATTTCCAATTAGACGAAATCCAATCGAAAGCAATTCTCGATATGCGTCTGCGTACACTCACAGGCCTGGAAAGAGATAAGCTGCAAGCTGAATTCGATGAGTTAACAGCTTTTATAAATGATTGCCTTGATATTCTTAAGCCTGAAAATAAAGACAGACGTAAGGGTATCATTAAAAAGGAATTAGAGGAGATAAAAGAAAAATATGGAGATAAGCGTAAAACCGACTGGGTTCATGCCGGCGCTGATTTCCGCATGGAAGATGTTATTGCCGATGAAGATGTTATCATAACCATCTCTCACCTCGGATATATTAAGCGTACTGCTCTTAGCGAATACAGGTTGCAAACCCGCGGCGGACGCGGTTCTAAAGCAGCAGAAGCCCGCGACGAAGACTTTTTAGAGCATATATTTACAGCTACCAATCACAACTACTTGCTATTCTTTACCCTGCAAGGAAAATGTTATTGGATGCGGGCATACGAAGTACCGGAAGGCGCTAAAACAACCAAGGGTAGGGCTGTCCAAAACCTGCTCAGTTTAGCTCCCGGCGACAAGATTGTTGCTTACATCAATGTGAAAAACCTATCGGATGTAGAGTACATCAATAACAATTTTATTATCCTTTGCACCAAGAAAGGCGTTATTAAGAAAACCTCGCTGGAGGCTTATTCTCGTCCACGTGCAAATGGTATTAATGCTGTAACCATCCGCGAAGGCGACGAGCTGTTGGAAGCAAAGCTCACTTGTGGAAAAGATGAGATCATCATGGCTTTGAAATCAGGCAGGGCCATTCGCTTTAATGAATCTACCGTGCGCCCAATGGGTAGGAATGCCTCTGGTGTTCGCGGTATACGTCTGACTGACGATAAGAAAGACGAAGTAATAGGCATGATTGCTGTTTCCGACCCTTTATCACATGTGCTGGTAGTATCGGAACATGGCTATGGCAAACGTTCGGATGTAGAAGATTACCGCATCACCAACCGTGGTGGAAAAGGTGTAAAAGCATTAAACGTTACTGACAAAACAGGCACCCTGATTGCCATTAAAAATGTGGCAGATAGCGACCAATTAATGATTATCAATCGCTCGGGTATTGCCATTCGTATGGCAGTAGCTGACTTGCGCGTGGTAGGTCGTGTAACACAAGGTGTGAAGCTCATTAACCTGAAAGGTGATGACACTATTGCTGCCGTTACTCAAATAGATGCTGAAGCTGTGGGAGAAGAGTCCGAAGCCGGACTGGCAGATAGTAATGGAGCGGAAACTCCTGAAGCTCCGGTGAACGAGTAATAGAACCTAAAATAAAAACAAAAGGCGCAGAGATTCTTCTTTGCGCCTTTTTCAGTTGCTATATTTGTACAAGTAATTTAAGATGGTATACATGAAGAAAGAAGAGATAAAAATAAGTGAAAATGAAATGCTCGAAGCATTAGAACGCTCTGGTTACATTCTTGAATCGGCAATATCTAAACAATTAGTAACTCTTGGATATGAAATTGAATCAAACTTTGTCACTATAGATCCCATAACTGGAAATAACAGAGAAATTGACATTTTTGCTCAGATATATGACGAATCACGGAGTGGAGGTGAAAAGGAAGCACTGAAATTAATCGCCAGTACATGGTTTGTGATGGAAATAAAAAATAATAATTCTCCTTTTGTATTGTTAACTGAATTTGAGTTTAAACCAGATAGTAGAGTTCATGGAGGATTGAAACTAGTTAGTACGATTCCGTCTGATTCCTCATTTATTGATTATTTTGGGTACCCATCATTCCATATTGATATTAGTGACCGAAAAAGGAAAATCTACACGCAATACTGTTCCTTTAGCAGGAAAAATCAAAAGAATGAATTAATGGCTTCTCATCCGGATAACCTATATTCCGATATTCTTAAGATTGTTAACTATTGTGAGGAGATGGTTGAATCATGGGAGGATAATGATTTCAATATGTCGGGAGATGATTATCTGCGAAATTTTTTATACTTACCTGTACTGGTAATTAACGATGATTTATTTGAACTAAATTTATTGAAAAGGGGTGGAAAGCGTCTTACGAAAGTTTCTTACTCAAAATTAGCATTTGGATACAGATATAAAAGTGAGCCTAAAGTTGCTATTGTATATATAGTTACTAAAGAGGGGCTAGAAGATTTTTTATCAATGACGCGAAAAATAGATATGCAAGTAGAAGAGATGATGCTCGAATCAAAGAAAAGGGATTTAGAGCCAAAGAAATAAAATAATTAAGCTGATTTTCTCGCCTCTTGTCCCTTCGGGACACTCGCTTGGTAGCAAGCCCAATAATACCATAGAGGTATTTGTGTCCCATTGGGACAGCCCTATTTAATGAATTGTGATGTATGGTACATCCCTACGGGATGCAAAAAATATGTGGAAATTTTACTACCAAGCGGCTGCTCCGATGGAGCAAAAATATTCATGTATTATATAAGCCTGAAAGGCTTTAATATGAGTAGCCCGACCGTTAGGGCGGGGTAATAGAACCTAATAACAACCCAACCCTGTAAGGGTTAACTATATTTTCCACCACCATAAATGGCGGGGCTAATGAATGAACATCTACACCATTATTAATTTGAGACATTAGGTAGTTTGAACACATCCATATTTTCACTATTTTGCAGCCTAATATATTTACTATGCAGATAAAAATTATTACTGAGGTGAATTCAAGCTCATTTGTACGTTTCATGTACAAAATGTTTTTTACAAAAGATTTCAGGTTTGCAGCCTTTATAGGCATCTTTACAGGAATCTTAATGATAGTTGGTGGCTTTATTACTCCCGATCATACCAAGTCTGAAATTTTCTTGATCATAGGCCCGGTATCATTGGTCGGTACACAACTGCTACTTTTATATGTTATTAAAAAGATATATGAGAACAGATATTCAGGTGTTACGACATTTGATTTCACCAACGACAAAATCAATATTAACAATTTAAAGTATAATTCGGTGATAGAATGGAGTAAAGATATTTATAGCATTAAAGAATATCAGCATTGGTTTATTATTTTCAAGCGAAATGAAAAAGGAAAATCTTTCGAACAGTTTATTCCTAAAGACGATTTTAACGAAGGCCAACTCATTGAACTGAGGTCTGGTATAGGGAAATACTTTATATAATTTATTATCCATTGTTCAACCCCATACGGGGTTGTTAATTCATTGTATGTTTCTTTACCCCCGATTTCATCGGGGGCTACCAAGATTAAAGCCCTCGGGGCTTCTTGGAGCAAATATGAAAGTAATTGACTCTTCTTGAAATTACTTTTCCCTGACCTATCTTCGTGTCATGGCACAGATAATCACCAACGAAAAAAGCAATGTATATTTGATACATAAAATAGGAACATTTTTTCATTTTCGCTATATTTTAATATTGTTATTTCCTGTTATTAACAAGGAGATATTCTACAACACAATGAAATACAGTATGTTTAAAAATTCTGTTTTATCGATATTTCCTGTTTTTCTACTGTATTTTCCTGTTATTTTAATTGTTTTTCAGGTATGTGTTTTAATTTTCGATATATAATAATTTGCCTGGATATCTGTGATGAAAGTTGATCTTCATTTAATTTGTACTTTGCCAAATCATATCTAATTCCTAAAACATCAGCCTATGTGTTTTTCAGCGACAGCAAGTTTTAGTGCAAGCGTAGTACTTGTTGGTATTGGTATTGCTTCCATAAAGCAAATACAAACAAAATCGCAAATTGTATTTGCCTGCATACCTTTATTCTTTGCCATACAACAATTTAACGAAGGCTTGGTGTGGGTATCGTTTGCCAATCCGTTTAACGCTGAATTGAATCTGTATGGGAAATACGGATTCCTTATCTTTTCCCAGATAATCTGGCCCTTGTGGATACCTATTGCTATGGTGATGGTAGAAAATAAAGGAGAACGAAGAAAGATCCAACGGGTATTTGTTGCTATAGGAATAACAGAATCACTTTACCAGTTTTATTGTATGCTGAATTATCCGGCTCATGCAGAAATACTCGGTCAGCATATTTATTATCACATTGACCATCCTGATACTTTTAAATATTTAGAGCCTGCGTTTTATATAGCAGCAATCATTGTTTCGCCATTCTTTACAAGCGTTAGAAAAATGTGGCTTGTGGGAATGGCCATTTTAATTTCCTGCATTATAACGGTTATCTTCTTTCAACATTATACCGTATCGGTATGGTGCTTTTTCGCGTCTATTATCAGCATGTCGGTATACTTCATCATGCGTAAGATCAGGATGTCTCCCAACTCTTATTTGAAGGAACCACGGGCAGCTAGTAACTCTTAACTATCTGCTAACTCGCCAGTAGATCCTGGTATTCCTTATGGGTTTGGACATAATCGCGCACATAAGGGCATTGGGGAATTATTTTCAGGTTATGATCGCGGGCATAATCAAGGGCATATTTTGCCACTTGTGCCGCAATGCCTTTTCCCCTGTATTCAGGAGGAGTATAAGCATGTATATAGATGATAGTATTACCCGACAGGTGGTAGTCAAGGTAGGCCGTTTTGTCGCCTAAGTCTATTTCAAAGCGGCTTTCTTCGGGTATATTTTTAACTTCGTAGTTCACAATCAGGCGTTGTTTAAAGCGGTAGCATTTTTCTTAGCGGTTCTTCCCGGGTAAACTTGCAAGGCTTTTTCCAGGCAGTCGATGGCATTTTTCAAATCGGTTGTATTGAGTACATAGGCTATACGCACTTCATTTCTGCCTTGTCCTTTGGTAGAGTAGAATCCACTCGCCGGGGCTAGCATAACAGTTTCACCATTGTGTGCAAAATCTTCTAACAACCATTGGCAGAATTTGTCGGCATCATCAATTGGAAGTGATGCAAAGCAATAGAATGCACCTTTTGGCTTGGGGCAAAATACCCCATCAATTTTATTGAGCTTATCTACTACTAAATTTCTGCGCTTGGTGTATTCAGCTTCTACTTCTTCAAAATAAGAATCAGGCGTGTCGATGGCGGCCTCGCCCGCTACTTGCCCCACGGTTGGCGGACTTAAGCGGGCCTGTGCAAATTTTAATACCGTATCCAACACTTGTGTGTTGCGTGTGATGAGTGCACCAATACGTAATCCGCAGGCGCTGTATCGTTTAGAAACTGAGTCGAGCATAATTACATTTGCATCTACTCCTTCTAACCGCATGGCTGAAAAATGTTTTTCTCCGTCATAGCAGAACTCGCGGTAAACCTCATCTACCAGGAAAAATAAATCGTGCTTTTTAACCAGTGCACCCAGTTGTTCAATTTCTTCGCGTGAGTATAAATACCCGGTCGGGTTATTAGGGTTGCAAATCATGATTCCCTTGGTTTTTTTGGTAATCATTTTTTCAAATTCGCTGATGGGAGGCAATGCAAACCCAGTTTTAATATCGGCAGTAATGGTTTTAATAACAACTCCGGCAGCCACTCCGAAACCGTTGTAATTGGCGTAAAAAGGTTCTGGTACAAGAATTTCATCGCCTTCGTTAAAACAGCTCATCATAACCATTTCGATAGCTTCCGAGCCTCCGGTAGTAATCATTATCTGGGTATAATCGAGTTCAATCTCGTACTTATGGTAATACTCCACCAACTTGCGGCGGTAGCTCTCGATGCCGGCACTGTGGGTATATTCTATAATAGGATAAGGGAAATTCTTGATAGCATTCATCATGGTATCCGGGGTTTTAATGTCCGGTTGACCAATATTTAAATGGTATACTTTCGTGCCTTTCTTCTTGGCGTTTTCAGCATAGGGAACTAACTTACGAATGGGCGAGGCAGGCATCTGATTACCCTTTATAGATATTTTAGGCATGGTGGGATTTGAATTGTGCTGCAAATTTGCGAAAAATAAGCATAGGAGTTATGAGTTATGAATTACGAGTTGTACCAATGGTGTGAGGGGTATAGATGAAATCGTGATATTTGTGATTCAAATACACTACTTATGAAACGAGCCATTTTTACCATCCTGCTGCTAATTCTCTCCAATACATTCATGACTTTTGCCTGGTATGGTCACCTGAAATTTAAAAGCATGAAAGGTTTTGAAAGCCTTCCACTTTTTGCTATTATACTTATCAGTTGGGGAATAGCTCTATTTGAGTATTCATTTCAGGTGCCTGCCAACCGTATAGGCTTTGAAGAAAACGGAGGGCCGTTTTCACTTTTGCAGTTAAAGGTGATACAAGAGGTTATTACCCTGTCCGTATTTGTAATCTTCTCTGCGGTGGTATTTAAAACCAATATACTACAACTGCATCATATTGCCGGATTTGGCTGCCTTATACTGGCCGTGTATTTGCTTTTTAAGTAACCTCTTAGCTTAACAAGTCCGGTCTGCTTTTCCTTGTCTTTTCAATGCTTTGTTCATGCCTCCAATTGTCAATCTGTTTTGGGTTTCCGGAAAGAAGCACATCAGGGACTTTCAATCCTTTGTACTCAGCAGGACGAGTATATACTGGCGGAGCCAGCAAGTTATCTTGGAAAGAATCGGATAGGGCAGAGGTCTCATCAGAAATGGCTCCTGGTAATAGGCGAATGATAGCATCGCATAATATGGCTGCAGGCAACTCACCTCCACTTAATACATAGTCACCTATAGATATTTCTTTGGTGATGTAAAGTTGCCGTATGCGGTCATCTATCCCTTTGTAATGCCCACAAAGCAAGATTATATTTTGATGCATCGATAGTGAATTAGCAATTTGCTGGTTGAATCGCTCTCCATCCGGTGTCATGTAGATTATATCATCGTAAGTTCGTTGTGCTTTCAATTCTTCTATGCAATTGGCAATGGGTTCAATGGTCATCACCATACCTGCGCCTCCGCCAAAAGGAGCATCATCTACTTGCTTATAATTGCCTAAGCCATAATCTCGGAGATTAATTATGGTTACATCTGCCAATTTCTTTTCAATGGCTCTTTTTACTATGGAATGCTGAAAAGGACTTTCCAACAAACCGGGATGCAGGGTTATAATGTCTATATGCATAGCTTTAAACTCATTGGCAAAAGTAAGTATTACTTCGCCATTTTTGCCTACTTTTGCTCTTATAATCAAATTTATGAGCGAAGTACGTTACAACTGGACCAAGGAACAAATAGCTGAAATATACAACACCCCTTTATTAGAACTTATATATAAAGCGGCCACTATTCACCGCAAGTATCATAACCCTGAAGAGGTGCAGATAAGTTCTCTTATTTCTATTAAGACAGGAGGATGCCCGGAAGATTGTGCTTACTGCCCGCAAGCTGCCCGGTATCATACCGAAGTAAAAGTGCAAAAGTTGATGAGTGTGGATGAGGTAAGTGCCATAGCTGACCGTGCTCAAACCATGGGCGCATCACGCTTATGTATGGGTGCTGCATGGAGGGAAGTTAGAGATAATAAAGATTTCGATAGGGTGCTTGATATGGTGAAGACTGTGAATGCCAAAGGCATGGAAGTATGTGCTACCTTGGGCATGATAAATGCAGAGCAAGCCCAAAAGCTGGCCGATGCCGGATTATATGCCTACAACCACAATGTGGATACATCGGAAGAAAACTATGGAAATATTATTTCTACCCGTAATTATGAAGACCGCCTTAACACCTTGCATAATGTGCGTAAAGCTGGATTGACAGTTTGTTCCGGTGGGATTATAGGTATGGGAGAGTCGGCAGATGACAGGATAGGAATGCTGCTGACCTTATCTCATTTAAATCCGCATCCCGAGTCAGTTCCTATCAATGCCCTAGTACCCGTGGAAGGAACACCTTTAGGAGAAATGCCTATTGTTGAATCTTGGGAAATGATACGGATGATTGCTACTACCCGCCTTGTAATGCCCGATTCAGTAGTGAGACTTTCGGCAGGCAGGGTGCAAATGAATAAGGAAACACAGGCGCTTTGCTTCATGGCGGGGGCTAGTTCTATATTTATGGGAGAGAAGTTACTTACCACCCCTAATCCCGATGCAAACGAAGACAAAAAAATGTTCGAAGTTTTGGGGCTAAAGCCAAGAAAGGCCTTCGACTATAGGGAAAAGAAAGAGAAAATGGAAGTATAAATATATGGTTCAATATACCACCACTGTTCTCAGATTTGGAGAAATGGGTGAGAAAACCCGCTGGATATATATTGAAGTACCGGCTGATATTGCAGCGAAAATAAATCCCGGCTGTAAAAAATCTTATCGGGTAAAAGGTAAGTTAGATAATTATTCTATTGAAAAAGTTGCCCTATTGCCTATGGGCGAAGGTATATTCATTATACCATTCAATGCTAAAATGCGTGTGGGAACAGGCAAGCGTGAAGGGGCAAAGCTGAAGGTTTCCCTGGAATTAGATGAACGTGCGATACAAATCAACGCAGAATTATTAGAATGCATTGCTGATGAACCGGAAGCATTGAAGTTTTTTAATCGCTTGCCTAAATCAATGCAGGGATATTTTTCCAAATGGATAGATACAGCTAAAACCGATTCTACCAAAACTAAGCGTATTGTTGAAAGTTTAGAGGCTCTGCGCTTGCATAAAAACTTCGGCCAAATGCTCCGCGAACGCAATGGTGGAGACAATTTCTATGCAAGATTTAGAGAATTGAAAGAAAAAAAGCCTGGGATGTAGTTTATATGGAGATTTTTTTTATCTTTGTATAAGATTTTTATCTGAAGTGCATGAAGTACATTACGTTCTTCTGCGTGTTTTGCCTCTTAACCCTTGATGAGCAATATTCACAAGGCCAAAACTGGCTTTGGGGACAACAAGGCTCTAGTTCACTAAATACCGGCACCTACTATTCTCCCATAGCTACCGATAAAATTGGGAATGCGTATGTTACAGGGACATTTAATAACTCTGCCACATTTGGTTCGCATGTGCTCAGCGGTAACGCTGTAAATGCTTACCTGGCAAAATTCAATTCATCGGGCAAGGTAGTTTGGGTTAAACAGGCAGTTAATGCTAATAGTGCATACACTATCAGCGAGTCTGTTACCACGGATAAAAATGGAAATGTATATATCGTAGGCAATATAACCGGTAAGGCGGCATTTGGCAAAGACTCTGTTGGGAATTCGTACGGGTATTCCATGTTTTTAGTAAAATACGACTTGGATGGCAATGTGCTTTGGGCAAGGCAAAGTGGAGTTATTTCCAATAGCGGTGTACATAACTGTTCAGTTGCGACAGATAACCAAGGCAATGTTTTTGTAACCGGCCTATTTGATACAACTACCGCATTTGGCCCCCGTGTTCTCACTAATACTTCCAATACATCATCCAATATGTTCGTAGTAAAATATAATTCTACCGGTAATGTTCAGTGGGCAAGACAATCAACCGGAACAGGGTTAGACAACAATTATAATTATCCGTTTTCCATTGCTACCGATGTGTCGGGAAATGTTTATGTAACCAGTGATTTTGGTAATTCTATTACATTCGATACATGTACGCTGCACAGCAGCAGGTATTATTCTGTGTATCTTGTAAAGTATTCTTCCCAGGGCACCCTGTTGTGGGCAAGGCAATCAGTCAACACTAGTTTTAACCGCTACGGTTCAGGGCATTCATTAGGATACGGATATTCTGTAGTAGCTGATCAAAATGGAAATTCCTATATAACGGGTACATTCCAAGATAGTATTTCGTTTGACTCACATACACTTTCCTCGCCCGGAGGGTATAGCGTATTTTTTATTAAATATGATATAAATGGAAATGTTATTTGGGCTCAGGAGTCTTCTCAGGGCTGGGCCGGAACAGGGTTGGCAGCCGATGGGTATAATAATATTTATATCTCCGGCCAAATAGTTTATTATTATCTCAATTCAGGCATATTGGATTTTGGTGGGCTGAGGCTGAATGCACCTCAGGATAGCAATACGGCATCATTTATTATTAAGTTTAATCCGGATGGAACTCCATATTGCGGCGCTATACTTGACAATGTGGGAGAAAATGGTGAGAATACCGGTGTGGCCACCGACATAACCGGGAATTATGTTTATATGGGAGGCATATTTTATAATAAGGAAGTGATATGTGGCCCCGATACCATATTTTCACAGGGAGAAGGTACTAATTTGCTTTTAGCACGGTGGAATCCATGTGATACTTCGCAACTTGTTTTACCGAAGCAACCTCCAGTGTTAAGTGAACAAAATGAGAATGAGCCATGCGATATTTTTGTTCCCACGGCTTTTTCTCCAAACCAGTGGGTGAATAATATGGTATATGTAAGGGGGCGTTGCATAACATCAATGAATTTTTTTGTGTTCGACAGATGGGCTAATAAGGTTTTTGAAACCAATGATCAAAACCAGGGCTGGGATGGTACTTATGTCGGCAAGCCTATGAATATGGGGACCTACATCTGGTACCTCAAGGCTACATTATTAGATGGAACCAATGTAGAAAAGAAGGGTAACATAACCCTGGTGCGATAAGTTAATTTCCTATTTTTGATTTCTACTTATTTCTGAATTAACGTGAAAGATTTTCCCGATAGTCTTTTCAAGGCTGCTTTTAAAATTACCAATAATGGAATGGTGATATTGAACAGCTCTTATCCAATTGAAGTAAATGATCAATTCCTGGGAATACTGAAAAGAAGCCGGAAAGAAATTATTGGGAATGACTTGTTAAGCTGCGTTTTTAAGGATGATATAGCGCTTGCAAAGGAGGAAATTAGAAAAAACAGACAAATAATATATGAAGTAAGGTTTATTAGGGGTGATGGTTCCCTGGCACATGTAGAGGTAAGGGGACATCCCATAATGTATAAAGGCAAAAAATGCCGGATGCTGATTATTCGTGACATTACGATGAAAATAATTAACGAGCGGCTTTTTTTGAATTATCTGAATATTTTAGAGGCATTCCCGGAACCTATTTGCGTGCACGATTTCAAAGGAAAGATTTTATATATTAATCCATCGATGAACAAGTTGTTTGGCGCCCGGTCTGCAAAGCAAGTGGTTGGAGAACAGGTTATGAAATATGTTTTGCCGGAGTTTCATTCTATTTTAAGAGAGAACAAACAAAAGCTCCGTCAGCTAAAATCTACTACAACACAGCAAGTAACTATAAGGAGTTATGATGACAAATATACTTTCAAGGTAGAGCTATCTGCGCTTCCGTTAAACTGGGGTGGTGAAACTGCAGTTTTGGCCGCATGTCATGATATGTCGCTGGAAGAAAAAATTTATAAAAGCGAAGTGGAACGCCAGGTAGTGGAAGCTGTAAATGAGCGGTTGAAATGGGAAATATCAGAGCATCATAAACTGGAAAATAAGCTGAAAGAAATGGTAGAGGAAAAAGAGTGGCTCTTAAAAGAAGTTAATCACCGGGTCAAGAATAATTTGCAAATTATTACCAGCATACTTAACCTCCAGATAAATCAATTACAAGATAAAAAGATTGTACCCGTGATGAAAGAATTTCAAAACAGGTTCTATGCTCTGTCTTCTATATACTCCAGTCTTTATCAGTCCGATAATAAAGAAGAGATTGACATTTCAGCCTATCTGAAAGATTTGACCAAAAACTTATTTATTTCATATTCCGATCCGCACAAAAATATTAGTCTGGGACGCACTGACCGAATTTTTTTAGAATATAGCCAGGCTATAACCTGTGGGTTAATAGTAAATGAATTAGTATCGAATTCCATTAAATATGCTTTCCCTGGTAACCGCAAAGGTGAAGTTAAAGTGAGCCTGAGGCAATCGGGACAAAATATTAGACTCGAAGTGAGTGATGATGGAGTAGGCATACAATCGCCTATCGAAAAACATGCACATGAAACACTCGGATTGCAACTAGTTGAAAGCCTTGTGAAGCAATTAAACGATGGCAAGTTTAAGCGGCGGAAAATCACAAAGGGGATGGGATATATTATAACCTTCACATCCGAATCGTACTCAAAAAAGGAAAATGAAAAAGTAAAAGCTGCAGCTAAAAAATAAGTTGCAAAGTTCCCATGATGGCAAAATGGGAAACATTGGGGTCGTTTAGATAAGACAGCCTCCATAGTGCATCAACGCGAATAAACCGGAGAATATTTTCAATTCCAACATCGGCTTCTGAGTAGGGGCCATTGCTTAATGCCCTTAAGCCCTGTGGAAATAAAAGTAATTGTTGGCTTTGTGGGTTTACCGAACCTATCAATGTTTTGTATCCTGCAAGTTCTCTCCATTTTAATTTCCTGAAGAAGGGAACCTTATTGAAAAAATATCCTTCAAAATGATGCTCTATGTTTGCGCTGAAATACTGGTCGCTGGCAAATTCATAGTAGTTCATCATATTAAAAGCATTTTCATCATATATATAAGTTTCATTGCCGGGCGGCAGTTCCATAAGCGGATAGGGAACAGCGCCGAATATTTTTCCCGCTTCCAGGTAGAAGCGTGTATCTCCAAATGGATTGACGTGCATCGTATAGCTCAATCCCAACACTATTTTATGATATTGATAATCGCCCTGGAAAATACCCTGTAATCCTGCGGTATAGCGGAAAAGGAGGGTAGGGTAGCGGGTCCCTACATCTATTCGGCTTAAGTTAGCAATCACATATTTATCATCGTACGAGAAATTTAAGGAAAATTGTATGGCCGGCGCATGTATATTAGACTTAGTTAAAATCTGCCCTGTATTATCGAGAAAATTATAAGGGTTGTTTTCCATTGGGGTATATATCCGGTTGATGAAAGAGAGCCTGAACTCAAGCCCGGTAAAAATATCCCTGTCGTATGTAACCCGTGCTTCTTGCACACGGGTAAGATTGGTCACCGGGGCGCGTGAAAGTATTGAAGCAAGTATGTTATCTCTCCCAAATAAATCATCAGAGCGACCAAGAATCTGTAAGTCGTCGGTGTAAGAGGCAGCTATTAATTGCCATGGATTTTTATTTAATAGAGTTTTGAATCCAAGGTGGTATTTCATTCTTTCATCCAAGAAGCCATATGCAGCATATCCGTTAAATTCATAACGCTGGCTGAACTTGTTACTGGTGCGTCCTCCAAACCGCAGTCTGTTTCCTTCTACTGTATTGTAGCTGTAAAAGTCAGCTACCGGGCCCATGTCGAAGTCACCAAAGGTTTTGTATCCCGTAAGCAGCAAAACGGTTCCATTATATGTATGGCGATATATGGGCAGGGTTTGCACCGTATCAACCATTTTATAAATATTTTTTTCGTTTTTTGATAAAGGCTCCTGGCGGATAGAATCCCAATATTTTGCCGAACGCTGTTCCGCGCTGTCTTCCACTTTAATATTATTGGTGATGTTATAAAATTTATCGTCTTTAGGCTGATTCACTACAAAGTTCCTGTATAACGTCGTTTTTCTCCCATATAAACCCGTTCCGTTTTTGTCCAATGCAAAATCAACAATTAGTTTGTTTTTGCTTTGCATCCAATATGTGTTATCTACCAGTGTATATTCTTCTATTACGCTAAAGCCCTGAATAAAATTGATGTTTATATCATTGGGCAGGGTCATTTCAAGCCTTATTAAAGCGAATGATGTATCGGCAATCCACATATTGCCCGAAAAAGCAAACTCCTGTTTGTGTTTGGGCTTGAATCTAATTTGGTAGCACCAATGCCCGTTAATAGTCATGCTGTCGACCAGGTAATATTTGTAAAAAATATTCCAGTTATAGGAAATAGGACTATTGAAAGCCTGTCCAAAAATGACGAAAACATTTTTATAAATATCAATATCCTGGTACATGTCTCCGGTAAATTGAGCTACACTTTGGTTTTTGAAGCCGGAAAGTTTAGTGGCTTTGATAACTTCTTTTTTGAAGCGCGGATTTTTCCTGAAATAATAGTCGGAGGAGGCTTCTGATATAAACACCGGCAGGTATGGTTTCTCTTTTATATTGCTGCTGTCAATATTATTGAATATAAAGTTTACCGGTTTCAAAAGTTTTCCCTTTTCCACTTTTGGCGAAATATTGTTCAGGTCAAATTCAATCTTGTTGTATACTTCATATTGGTATGATTCAATTTTGTGTGGGTCATTTTGTTCTTTGTGGTCCATTACTTTCCGCATAATCCTCCAGGCAGGGTTCTCACCCGGATGAACAGTTACTTCAGCCAATTCTGATGATTTGGGTTCAAGAAAGATATTGAGTTCCTGTGTCGGGTGTTTTTTTATTAGGTATGCAGTATCCTTATAACCTACATAAGATACGAGTATAGAATCGGCGTTTGCATTGGCAGTTATTTTATAATTGCCATTATAGTCAGAAGAGGTTCCTATAGTTGTATTTTTCAATAACAAATTTACAAACGGCATAGGCTCACGGGTTCGGGCATCGTATACCTTCCCCGAAATTACAGTTTGAGAGAAAGAAATAAGGGGCCACAAGAGTCCGCATGCAACATATAAGTATTTTATATTTCTTGTTCTAAACACCATGTTTCAGCGTGTTAAGATATGCTAATTTTTAAATAAGAAACAGGCCTGTGTGTTTACTTTGATAACTAATAAAAAATGGGACAGATTATTTCCCATTTAATCTGTTTAAATTCTGATTTTATTATATTGCACCCCAAATTATAAATATTTCTAACTGATTAACGATGAAAATAAGCACTATTGTATCCAGTTTAATTATTCCTGCAACCATAGGGATAATGTTATCTTCATGTGGTAACAATCATAAAAAATATGCTGAAACTAAAAACCTTATGTCACCCAATAACCCTTTCGCCAAACCCAGTACATTACCTTATCAAACTGCCGACTTTAATGCTATAAAGGACAGCGACTTTAAGCCCGCTATTGAAGAGGGCATACAAGAGCAGATGGCAGAGGTGGAAGATATAACGAATAACCCCAATCCTCCGACATTTGAAAATACATTTTTACCGTTGGAACAAAGTGGTGCTTTACTCCGCCGGGTATATGGAGTGTTTAACTTGCTCAGCGGGGCCAATACTGACTCTGTGCTGCAAAAAGTATCGGAAGACATTGCACCTGATCTTTCGGCCGCAAATGACGCTATTTACCTGAATACAAAATTATTTAAGCGTGTTGAAGCGATTTACAACATGCGTGAGCAAATGAAGTATGATTCAGAATCGAACCGCTTAGTGGAATACTATTACCAGAAGTTCATATTATCCGGAGCCAAACTTTCCGACAGCGATAAAGTTGCCCTGAAAAAACTGAATGCAGAAGATGCCAGCCTCGAAGCTAAATTTACAAATCAGTTGTTAGCTGCTGCCAAAGCCGGTGCATTGGTGGTGGATGATAAGGCTGAACTGGCTGGTCTTTCGGATGGAGAGATTACTGCAGCTGCAGAAAAAGCCAAAGCAAACGGCCGACCCGGAAAGTGGATGATATCCTTACACAATACCACCCAGCAACCTATGCTGCAATCGCTTTCTGTTCGTGCTACCCGTCAAAAGCTGTATGAAGCTTCCTGGAACCGTGCCGAAAAAGGTGATGCTAACGATACCCGCCCCACGATAATCAGGCTTGCAAAATTACGTGCTGAAAAGGCTAAACTGATTGGGTTCCCTAATTATGCTGCGCTAACCTTAATGGACCAAATGGCAAAGACCCCTGAAACGGTTGAGAAATTTTTGGGACAGGTTATACCAGCCGCAACTACAAAAGCCAAAGAAGAAGCCGCAGAAATACAAAAATTAATTGATAAACAGAAAGGTGGTTTTCAATTGGAGCCCTGGGATTGGAACTTTTATTCTGAGCAGGTTCGTAAGGCAAAGTATGATTTGGACGAAAGCCAGATAAAACCTTATTTTGTATTAGACAGCGTACTTAAAAACGGTGTGTTTTATGCCGCTAATAAGTTATACGGCATCACATTTAAAGAACGCAAAGACCTGCCTGTATATAATAGTGATGTGCGGGTGTTTGAAATATTTGATCACGATGGCAGCACCCTTGCTTTATTCTATTGCGACTATTTTAAACGTGATAACAAGAACGGCGGCGCATGGATGGATAACCTAGTTGGTCAGTCAGGTTTGTTGGCCACCAAGCCTGTTATTTATAACATTTGTAATTTCGCTAAACCGGCACCCGGTGAACCTGCATTAATTAGTTTTGATGATGTAACCACCATGTTTCATGAATTCGGGCATGGCTTGCATGGTATGTTTGCCAATCAAAAATACTTGACCCTTTCAGGCACCGCTACTGCACGCGATTTTGTTGAATTCCCTTCCCAATTTAATGAACATTGGGCATCGTACCCTGAAGTGTTTAACAACTATGCTAAGCATTATAAAACCGGTGCACCTATGCCGCAAGAGCTGGTGGATAAAATAAAAAAGGCTGCTAAATTTAACGGAGGCTATGACTTTACCGAAATATTAGCTGCCTCTGAGCTGGATATGCAATGGCATGAATTGTCGGCGGATAAGTCTGTGGAGAATGTTGACACCTTCGAATTGCAGGCGCTGCGTAACACCCATCTTGATTTATCGCAGGTGCCGCCACGCTATCGTTCCAGTTATTTTCTCCATATATGGTCTAATGGATACGCATCAGGATATTATGCTTACACATGGACTAAAATGTTGGATGACGATGCTTTTTCATGGTTTCAGGCGCATTGCGGTTTAACCAGGGAAAATGGACAACGTTTCCGTGATATGATTCTTTCGAGAGGTAATACCAAAGAGCTGGCGACCTTGTTCCGTAATTTTTATGGCAGCGACCCGGATATCAAGCCTATGCTGGAAGACATGGGACTGGGAGAAGGAAAAAAGTAAATAATTTCATCAAACAAAAAAGCAGGAATAGTTATATTCCTGCTTTTAAAAATAAAAAGGCATCTATCAAGATGCCTTACATGTTTGTGTGGTGTTCAGAATGCTTTTTAGCAGCTTCGTGAGAATGATGTTCAGCTGATTCGTGATGACCATGTGCAATATGTGCATGGTGTGCTGCCTTTTCATGTTCACCGGCAACGTGGTGTTCATGTGCTTTTTTGTGGTGTGCAGCTGCCTTCTCATGATGGTTAGCTGCTTCTTGATGGTGGTCGTGTGTTGTCATAATATTAAGTTTTAATTGTTTCTACAAAGGTTAGGCTGAACGATGTGTTTTACGGTACTATTTCCATTACCATATTGTTACTTATTTATTATAGTCTTTCTCCAGGAAAAATCCAATAAAATGGATTGCATAGCAAAACAATTTCGTAAGGTACTTTTACTATCTTTGAGGTTCACTTCCTAAATATAGGAAACAAGGCATTAAATAATCATTCAATTTTATGAAAATAGTAAAAGTAACATATACGGCCAAGCCTGAATATGTGGAGCAAAACCAACAAAACATCCGAAATGTAATGGCTGAATTGCAAAGATTAAATCATCCCGGTATAAACTATAACACTTGCCTTGGAGCAGATGGGAAATCTTTTACACATACAGCATTCTTCAAATCAGATGAAGATGAAAAGACACTGCTAACTCTGCCTGTTTTTAAGCATTTCCAGGAACAACTGATGGCTAATGGACCCGAAACCGCTCCTAAACAGGAGTTACTGAACCTAGTGGGTACTTCGAAGGACATATTTGGTGCTTAACGCTCTTCACCCTTTTTGTTAATTTCGCAACCATCGTATTACGAATGGTGAAAAAGCAAAAATACGAAGGGAAAAAACAAACCACGGTAATAAAAAATACGGAAGACTCAATGCAGTTTTCGGTGTTCAAATTCTCTTTTATCCGGCAGGCAATTATCCTGCTAAGTATTGCTTTCGGCTTTTATTTCAATTCCCTTTACAACCAACATACCCTTGATGATGGAGTGGTGATAAAGCATAACCAATATGTGCAACAAGGTTTCAGCGGGATACCAAAAATAATTACTTCTGATTCTTATCAAAGTCTTTATAATGAAATGCACTCCGGCCAGATGCTTTCAGGTGGAAGATACCGTCCATTATCCGAAGTTTTGTTTGCTGTAGAACACCAATTTTTTGGTGACACTCCATTTGTGGGGCACTTATTGAACGTGATTTACTTTTTATGTTGTGTTTTTTTCTTGTTTTACTTTCTTAGCAAATGTTTTTTTATCCGTGTTCCGGGAGGTGGTGACATGGCCTTCCTCGCCACTCTGCTTTTTGCTATCCATCCAATACATACCGAAGTAGTTGCTAATATTAAAAGCTCGGATGAATTGCTTTCACTGCTATTAATATTACTGACGTTGATTTTTGTTTATAAAAATGGCATTGATACGAAAGTAAAATACGTAGTGTATGGTTCGGTATCTTTATTTCTTGCCCTCCTTTCGAAAGAATATGGCGTTATAATGCTTGTGATAATCCCTTTGTTTCTGCATATAATGATGAAGCAAAAAGTAAGCACTGCCTTAAGGAATTCCATCCCTTATTTAGGAGTATTTATCTTGTATTTTATTATGCGCATTTATGCAGTAGGTTTATTTCATCACCATGTTGATTTGACTGATCCTGCCGTGAACCCTTATGCCGATGCTTCATCCGCTGAAAAACTGGCGAGCGAAATATTTATCCTGGGTAAGTATTTGGTAATGCTGTTTGTTCCCTATCCTTTATGTTGCGATTATTCGTATAAACAAATCCCCTATCACCATTTTTCGCAGGCAAGTGTGTGGCTTTCATTATTGGTTTACATGGCTATCATCACTTGGGCCGCATGGCTGGTTTACAAAAAAAATATACTCTCAATTCCTGTTTTATTTTTTCTCCTCTCCATTTTCCTCGTATCTAACTTTCTAATTGATGTAGGAGCCACTATGGCCGAACGTTTTCTTTTCCATGCTTCCGTTGGGTTTACTGTCTTGCTTTCTTATGGCCTTATGAAGATTACATTAACCATTCCCTTGCCGCGGAGACGCATGATATATGGTATTTGCTTGACTTGTTCAACAGGGCTGTGCTGTGTGGAAACCGTTGCAAGAAATGCACAATGGAAGGATGATTTTACATTATTTACGCATGATGTACACATTGCCAGCAATAGTTTCCTGGTTAATGGCAATGCCGGGTCCTTATTAGTTGATTATGTGGAAAAACAGGGCGACACATCTAAAATTATTCCTATTACACGCACTGCATTGGCCTATCTCCACAAGTCGGTACAGATTAATTACCGGTATCTCAATGGATACCTTAGCCTGGGACTTGCTTATGCCGTGCTTGATATACCTGATTCTGCTAAGGTATGTGCCGATTTTGCAAAATTTTTAAACAAGGATGCACCTTTTCTTGAAACGGAATACCATTTGATTGGGGTGCGATATTATAATAGGGGAATAGCGGCTGGGAGAGTAGGAAACAGAAAGCTGGCTACCGGCTATATAAAAAAATCCCTGCAAGTAGATTCAAACAACGCCTTCACATGGTATAATTTTGGGAAATATTACTCGAAATGGCATGTGAGTGATTCCGCTAAATACTGCTGGCTGAAAGCCCTGGCTATAAATCCTAACTATAAAGAAGCGAGATTTGGCCTTGACTCCTTGAATTCCTCTGCTGTTAAATAGGAAATAGGAATAATAAGGCAGCCAGTTAGCCCCTTTTTCTTAATTTCGCCTTCCTTTTAAAATAGTAAGGTAAAATGCCAATCGCTCATAACTCATCACTTATAACTCATAACTAAATACATGCGTCCCACCTTCGATGATATATATATGGAACTTGCCGAAAAGCTTGCTAAACGCTCACATTGTGTTAAGATGCACGTAGGCGCTGTTCTTGCCAAAGATACTCGTATCATTTCCTTAGGTTATAATGGCCCCCCGGCAGGTACCCACAACTGCGATATGGAATGGCCCGATCAGGGCTGTCCACGTGATAGCAAAGGAGGCTGCTCCCTTGCCATTCACGCTGAACAAAATGCCATTTTATATGCTGCAAAAAACAAAGCAAGCATGGAAGGAGCGACTCTCTATGTAACTCTTTCGCCATGCCTTGCCTGCGCCCGCATAATATATACGGCAGGTATTAAGCATGTTTTTTATATGCACTCGTATGGCGAATATAAGAAGATCGCGTCCGATGAAGGCGTTGATTTCTTGGGAAAATTTGGCGTAACAGTTCAACGTATGCAACCGAAAGAACAATTGTAAGTTATTTATACTTTATATTATGACACCTACCGCTCCAAATCCGAATACCCTTTCTCCCAAGCCCATAACGATAGGTATTTCACAAGGTGATATTAACGGCATCGGGCTGGAAGTAATCATGAAAACCTTCTCCGATCCTGCTATGCTGGAGCTTTGCACACCTGTACTTTATAGCTCTGCAAAAACAATGTCCTATCACCGGAAAGCGTTGCAAATGGAGAGTTTTAATTACAATACTATTACCAGTTCCGATGGCATTACTCCGCGCAAGTTTAACCTGGCCAATATATATTCTGAAGATGTAAATATTGAATTAGGAAAACTAACTGAAACAGGTGGGAAATATGCCATACGCTCATTCCAGGCAGCTTGTGAATCACTATCCAAAGGTAAGATAGATGCACTTGTAACAGCGCCTATTCATAAACACAATACACATTCCGAAGACTTTCCTTTTGCAGGGCATACCGGTTATTTGGATGAACGCTTTGGGAAAGGCAACTCGCTAATGATGTTGGTAGCTGGCGATCTAAAAGTGGCACTCTGCACGGATCATCTCCCTATAGCTTCTGTAGCAGAAGCAATCACACAAGAACGGATTCTGAAGAAATTAAAAGCTCTTGCTAATTCCCTGAAACAAGATTTCAGCATCAACAAACCTAAAATTGCGGTACTGGGCCTCAATCCTCATGCGGGAGATTCAGGTACAATAGGAGCGGAGGAAGAAAAGGTAATTCTGCCCGCTGTTAAAACCTCGGTGCAAGAGGGAATGCTGGTGTATGGCCCTTACCCTGCAGATGGCTTTTTTGGTACTATGGCATTTAAAAAATTTGATGCAGTACTGGCAATGTATCATGACCAGGGTTTGATTCCATTTAAGTATATGGCATTTGATTCAGGCGTAAACTATACTGCCGGATTGCCTGTTATTCGTACCTCACCCGACCATGGTACCGCTTTTGATATTGCAGGAAAAGGTGTGGCCAATGAACAATCTTTCCGAAATGCAGTTTATCTGGCATGCGATTTGGTTCGTACTCGCCGGGATAATAAACTGGCTACTGCTAATCCGTTAAAGGTTTCTACTGCAAGTGCAAACCAGAGAGATGAGTAAAAAAGTAGCGCCCTTTATAATCCCCGTTGTTCCAAGTGTAGGGAGGCATACAGCATGCTTAATGAAAAAGGCTGCGAGGTAGAGATAATAGAGTATTTAAAAGATACGCCTACTGAAAAGGAGTTGAAAGAGGTGTTAAAAAAGCTCGGATTGAAGCCCCAGGATTTGCTACGTAAAAAAGAGCCTTTGTTTATAGAAAAATATAAAGACAAAAAACTTACCGATACCAAGTGGATCAAAGTGATGCATCAAAACCCTATACTTATTGAAAGACCGGTTGCTATATATGGTAATAAAGCGGTTATCGGCAGACCTACGGAAAGGGTTTTTGATTTAGTGAAATAATATTTTTGCACCCCACTAGAATGATCGTCATTCCGAACTTGTTTCGGAATCTCAAATATTCGCTGTATTTGTGGGATGCTGAAACGAGTTCAGCATGACAAAGACCATAACAACTAAAGGATTAATTCCTTAATTTCGCTCCGAAAAATTAATCTAAATACTATGTCATTCAGAATTGAAAAGGATACTATGGGCCCGGTAGAGATTCCGGCGGATAAATATTGGGGAGCACAAACTGAGCGCTCGCGGAACAACTTTAAAATTGGCGGTAACCTAATGCCTAAAGAAGTTATTTATGCATTCGCCATATTGAAAAAAGCCGCAGCACAAGCTAATTATGAATTGAAAGTTTTACCGAAAGAAAAATGCGAGATTATTTCCAAGGTATGTGATGAAATATTGACAGGTGCTTTGGACAATGAATTTCCGCTGGTAGTATGGCAAACCGGCTCAGGCACGCAAAGCAACATGAATGTGAATGAAGTTGTAGCTAACCGCGCTCATGTATTATTAGGTGGAAAGTTAATGGATGAAAAAAAGGAAATCCACCCGAATGATGATGTGAATAAATCGCAATCGTCGAATGATACGTTTCCTACAGCTATGAGCATCGCAGCTTATAAGATGATTGTGGAGCATACCATTCCAAATGTGGAACTACTTAAAAATACACTGGATGCCAAAGCAAGAGCTTATATGAATGTGGTGAAGATAGGCCGTACGCACCTGATGGATGCTACACCACTCACCCTTGGACAAGAATTTTCGGGCTATGTATCGCAATTGGAACATGGTATTAAAGCATTGAAGAATACACTTGCCCATCTTTCGGAACTGGCGTTGGGCGGTTCGGCCGTAGGTACAGGATTAAATACTCCTAATGGTTATGCGGTATTAGTTGCCAAAAAGATTTCTGAAATTTCCGGATTACCTTTTATCACTGCCGAAAACAAGTTTGAATCACTGGCATCGCACGATTCTATGGTTGAAGCATCAGCACATTAAAGCAACTGGCTGTTTCCCTTATGAAGATTGCAAACGATATTCGCTTGCTTGCATCGGGCCCTCGTTGTGGTATTGGTGAAATACTTATTCCTGAAAACGAACCCGGTTCCTCTATTATGCCGGGCAAAGTAAACCCTACACAATGCGAAGCAATGACTATGGTTTGCGCGCAAGTGGTGGGCAATGATGTGGCCATATCTGTTGGAGGTATGAATGGCCATTTTGAACTGAATGTATTTAAACCCGTTATTATATTTAACCTGCTTAACTCTGCACGCCTTATTGGAGATGCATGTAATTCTTTCAACGAGCATTGCGCTGTGGGAATAGAACCCAATATGCCTGCCATTGAAAAGAACCTGGAGAACTCACTTATGTTGGTAACCGCGCTTAATACACATATTGGCTACGAAAATGCGGCCAAGATTGCCAAAAAAGCGCATAAGGAAAACAAATCACTGCGCCAGGCTGCTATTGAGTTGGGATTGCTTACCAGCGAACAGTTCGACAAATGGGTTGTACCATCGAAGATGATTGGCTCATTATAATGGAAAATTGATCCTGATAGCTATCGGGATGAAGAGGGGAAAATAAATCTCTCTTTTTTTAGTGATTTTTTGCTTCACTACTGTTTTCCGCCCTCTCTTTCTTACAGGATGTTCTTCTTTTTGCTCCTCCATCCGCGCTGCAACAAGCACATATAAATCTTCGAACAAACCTCGTTTTACGCCACATATCCGGGCAAATGCCTTTTCGTCCTTGACCAATTCATGGTAAACGTCTTTTGACATGATTTTCTTGTCAAAAAAAGGGTTTATCACCATACCCTTTTGTCCGCTCTGCTCATTTTATTTAACAATCACCTGTTATTTATTTAGGAAAGATGTCTAATGACTTATCGTAGAACAATATTGATATGTTGAGGGGAGATCCCCAACCTTTCACCCCTATTCAAAATCAGTATATTTGTAAAAACTGATTTAAAAATATGCGTTTCCCGGCCCCCAGGTATTTGCTATTATGTATTCTACCTATAGTTTACTTATTGTTTACTGGGGTGTTTTTCTTTTACTGGAGACCATTTT
>JABDCH010000019.1:0-318 GCA_013288205.1 Bacteroidota bacterium
TTCCGATAGAAGGATCGTAATTATCAATATAGCTTCCTTTGGCAGGTGCAACTAACGCACCGTCAATATAGTGCACGGATATGGCTACAAAGCCGGAAGCGCTATTGTTTCGCATCCCGAAATAAAAGCTATTTCATTCACCGGCGGAACAGTTACAGGCAAAGCTATTGCCAGCACGGCAGCGCCCATGTTTAAAAAACTGTCGCTTGAGTTGGGTGGCAAAAATCCTGTGGTTATTTTTCCAGACTGCAACTGGGAAAAGATGATGAAAACAACTATTGATTCTTCGTTCAGCAACAAGGGAGAAATTTGTTTATG
>JABDCH010000019.1:328-36214 GCA_013288205.1 Bacteroidota bacterium
CATACTGATTGAGAAAAGTATTTATAATAAATTCCGCGATGAATTTGTGGCAAAAGTAAAAGCCCTAAAAGTGGGACCACCCATGGAAGAAAAAAGCAAACTCGGAGCTATTGTATCGAAAAATCATTTCGAGAAAGTATTGTCATACATCGAACTTGCCAAGGACGAAGGCGGCACTATTTTATGCGGAGGAAATGCAATAAAAATGACAGGAGACCATAGCGACGGATGGTATATTGAACCAACTGTAATTGAAGGGTTGCCGCAAGATTGCCGCACCAATATGGAAGAAATATTCGGCCCCGTGGTTACCCTGCAACCATTTGAAACGGAAGAACAGGCGCTTGAATTAGCAAATGCTACCGAATACGGGCTGACCTCCATGTTATGGACGGAAAACCTTACCCGAGCCCATAAAATGGCTATAGAATTTCGTTCAGGCATTGTATGGATAAACTGTTGGCTGCTTCGTGATTTGCGTACTCCTTTCGGGGGAATGAAAAACTCCGGTGTAGGCCGTGAAGGCGGTTGGGAAGCCTTGCGCTTCTTTACTGAAGCGAAGAATGTGTGTATAAAGTTGTAGAAAATTAATCAACCATGAAACAGCCTTGGTTTAAAAGAAATGGAATATTTTTTATTCCCATATCATTTATTGGATGGGTTATCCTGTTGTGCGGATCAGCGTATGCAATATATACTGTCATAGGACTTAACAATAGCTCTCATTCGGTAAGCGATTTTGTGAGGAACTCAGTTTTTAGTTTGGTGTTGATAGATGCGATTTACTCATTGGTAGCTTATTTGACTATTAGAATAAGTAAGCTATTTTAACAGGATTGCATCCTGTTCATTTATATCCGAAAAATTCATAATATGTGCTTAATTTTTCGGTAACGAAATATTTTTATTTTTGTCGTTAAACCAATAACCCCTATACTATGACAGCATTAATAATTATCCTCTGCATTGTCGCAATCCCCTTTGTGATTGCACTTTTTACCAGCAAACACTTTAAAGTAGAACGTGAAGTAGTCATCAATAAACCTAAACAAGAGATTTTTGACTATATAAAACACCTTAAAAACCACGACAACTTTACCGTGTGGGCAGCTATGGACCCGAACATGAAAAAAGAATATACCGGAACAGATGGAACGGTAGGTTTTTCATTTATATGGGCAAGCGACCATAAACAAGCAGGTCATGGTAAGCAAACCATCACTGCCATTAAAGAAGGGGAAGAATTAGACACGGAGGTTCATTTTTTAAAACCATGGGATAATATTGCCCATGCATATTTCAAAACTGAACTTGCAGAAGATAGCCAAACCAAAGTAAAATGGGGCATTTATAACGATGTTAAATATCCCATGAAAGTAATGCGCCTCTTTATGAATATGGATAAGATGATTGGTAAGGACTTTGATAAAGGCCTTGCCAAACTGAAAGAGGTGATGGAGAAGTAGGGCAGTTTAAAAACTTTTTTACCTTTGTTTTACTATTAATTATTATATATGGTAAAAGAAACTACCCCGAACACTACTCCATCAGACTTTGAATCAGTATTAGACAATAATGAAAAAGTTATATGGACTGACAAGCCGGTATTCGCTCCGTATGTTTTAACCGTTGCCTGGCACCATTTTTTTATTATTATCTTCTTGGGGTTCTTCATGGTACAATTCTATAAAGGAGGAGGAGCAGTTAATGGTAATACACCTTATGTATTAATGCTGGCTGCCGTATTCCTGGTAGATCTGTATCTTCTGCTTTCAGGTTTTTTTAATTATTCAAATTTAGTATATGCCTATTCCAACAGGTGAATAATTATTCGTTATGGAGTTTTTACAATTAATTATAAAACTTTCGACTATGATCGTGTTGAGGATACTTCTGTTACTGTAAACCTTATAGAACAGAGTTACAAAATAGGCAGTATACGTTTCTCTACCGGCGCACGAGATTCCAAAGGCAATCCTATCTATGAACAATTTACTTCTATTCGCGACCCATACGAAGTTTTTAAAAAGCTGAAAGAAGTAACTGTTGATACAAAGACAGATTACAATTATCCTAATGCACTAAGGCCGGAGAACAATCCGGGGTACAATACTGGATATGACCAAAATGGAAACTCTTAGTTGCCTGAGAAATTATTTCTTAAGATAAATATTACGGGCTAATCCAAGCCCCACTAAATATTTCTCCCTGTAAAACAGATAGATAAGTAATCTTCACAAAAATTTAACAAAAAATATTAGGTAACCGAATGGTTTCGTATATATATTTGTAACCGAATAGTTACACATTAGTATTTAAACAACCCTAAATATAAACAATATGAGAAAGATAGTTTCAAGCACCATTATGTCGTTGGACAACTTTGTAGCAAACACTTCTGGAGACCTCAGGATGTTCAAGGTAGAGGAAGAATTTTTCGACATGTCGCAAGCCTTAACCGATGCAGCCGATACTGCTCTGTATGGCAAAGGCACATATTCCATTATGCAGGCATATTGGCCCACTGCAGCCAATCAACCGGATGCATCAACGCATGATAAAGAACATTCCCTGTGGTATAATCATGTAAAAAAATATGTGTTGTCCACAACAATGAAAGACTCGGAAGCACCCAATACTACCATTATACGGGAGAATGTGGTAGAAGAACTCAAAAAATTAAAACAACAGGAAGGCAGAAACATTCAAATATTCGGCAGCCCGGGTGTGGTTCGTTCACTTACACAAGTAGGGCTGATTGATGAGTATTGGATATTTATCTTTCCTGTTATTATCGGGAACGGCATTCCATTATTTAAAGATATCAACCAACAAATAGACTTAACCCTGGTGTCAGGCAAATTGATGACTTCAGGCGCAGCCGCATTACATTATATAAGAAAGTAATTAAAATTATGAGAAGAGATGTATTTCAAGCAATAGCAGACCCGACCCGCAGAGAGATACTCGGGCTTTTAACAGCACAATCGTTAAATCTGAATTCTGTTGCTGAGAATTTTAATATCAGTCGTCCTGCCGTTTCAAAGCATATCAAAATATTAACTGAATGTGGTTTGATAGTTATCAAGAAAGAAGGTCGCGAGCATTACTGTGAAGCACAATTTGATAAACTGCACGAAGTGTCAGACTGGGTAGAGCAATACCGCAAATTCTGGGAAGAACGGTTTGATGCATTGGAAATCTATCTGAACAAGTTGCAAAATAAAAACAAGAAAAAATCTAAAAAGAAATGAAAAGGATAATCCTATATTCCGCTTTAGCAGTTCTGATATTATCATCGTTCAATAACGGAACGCAATCAGAAGAAAGCAATAAACAAATAAAAGCAACACTGCATGATACCTTAATTTCCCAAAATGGCTATTCGGAAGTCAACGGAATTAAAATGTATTATGAAATTTATGGACAAGGCAAGCCACTTGTTTTGATTCACGGTGGTGGTTCTACCATTCAAACAACATTTGGGAGAGTCATCCCAATGCTTGCCAAACACAGAAGACTTATAGCTATTGAGTTGCAAGCACACGGAAGAACCAGTGATAGAGAAAAGGATTTGTCCTTTGAGCAAGACGCAGACGATGTTGCGGCACTTTTAAAGAATTTAAATATTGACAAAGCAGACTTTTTTGGTTTTAGTAACGGGGGGACAACTGCTGTTCAGATTGCAATTCGTCACCCTGAAATAGTAGATAAAATTATTTTGGCTTCTGCACTTTGCAAACGTAATGGAGTTCCCCAACAGTTTTGGGATTTTATGAAACAGGCAACTTTAGCCACTATGCCTGAACAGTTAAAAGAAGCTTATATAAAAGTCGCACCCAACCCTAATAACCTGCAAGTGATGTGCGATAAGGATGTAAAAAGGATGGTGAATTATAGAGACATACCAGACGAACAGATCGAATCTATTAAAGCACCGACCCTAATCATCATTGGCGACAGGGATGTTATAAAACCCGAGCACGCTATAGAAATGCATAGACAGATTGCTAATTCAGAGTTAGCTATAATCCCAGGTGTACACGGTGAATATATTGAGGAAATAACAACACTAAAGTTTGATTCTAAAGAAGCGGACTTTGTTATTCCAATGATTGAAGGTTTCCTAGATACATCATCAGAAAGAAAGCAATGACAAAACGTTGTGAAACATATAAAATTAATATTAAATAAAAACTACTATGGAGAATTTCATCTTAGATAATGACATAAAGGCTTTCTGCATAACCGCAAAATCTTTTCCTGATGGTGTATTGGAGGCACATCAAGCATTACATGCATTAGTCCCTTTCACAACCGATAGAAAATATTTTGGAGTATCACGTCTGGAAAAAGGAGTGATCGTTTACAAATCCGTTGCTGAAGAAAAGAGTCCCGGAGAAGGTGACAAATTAGGTTGTGAACCCTTTAGCATACAAGCCGGAAAATACATTTATATAACCATTAAAGATTTCCGGAAAGATATTTCAACTATCTGGGAAGCCTTTGAGCAGCTCCTTTCCCACCCAAATATGGATCCCGAAGGGTATTGCCTGGAATGGTATTTGGGACAAAACGATGTACGCTGCATGATCAGATTAAAATCTTAAACACTTATAACATGAAAACAAATCAATCAAACATCACACCATTTTTATGGTTCAACGGCAATGTAGAAGAAGCTGTTAATTTCTACGTATCTGTTTTTAAAAACTCTCAAGTTCTCAATATGAATCAATTGCCGGGAGATGTTCCCGGGCATAAAGGGAAAGTATTTACAGCCACCATCGAATTAGATGGCCAAAAATTTATGCTGTTGGATGGCGGCCCTCAATTCAAATTCTCGCCTGCTGTTTCATTTTTTGTCAACTGCACCACGCAGAAAGAAGTGGATGATCTATGGGAAAAACTTTCGGAGAGTGGTAAGCCAAACAGGTGTGGCTGGATTGATGATAAATTTGGTGTCACATGGCAAATTGTACCTAAAGCGCTGGGTGAGCTGATGGGTGACCCCGATCGCAAAAAGGCAAAGAGAGTAATGGAAGCCATGATGCAGATGGGAAAGATCGAGATAAAAAAACTAGAAGAAGCATATAACCAAAAGTAAAATAATTTTAAAATATAATACCCGATGGAAACACAAGTAAAAAGCAAAACAGCCGAGCGTGAACTAACTGCATCACGCTTATTAAATGCGCCAGTGGAATTAGTGTGGGAAGTATGGACAAACCCAGAACACATCAAGAATTGGTGGGGACCAAACGGATTCACCAATACTATATATAAAATGGACGTGAAACCCGGGGGCGAATGGGAATTAATGATGCATAGTCCCGACGGAACCAATTTTTGGAATAAACATACTTATACGGAAGTCGTGAAATATAAAAAGCTCGTTCACGTACATGGAGAACCAAAATTCGAGATGACCATTACATTCACGCCACAAGGAAACAAAACGCTCGTTAATATCGTTTCGCTATTTGAATCAATTGAAATACTTAAAAAAGTAGTTGAAGAATTTGGCGCTGCAGAAGGACTACAGCAAAATGTGGATAAACTTGAAATCTATGTGAACAACCTGCCTGCAGAACACGAATTGGTTATTATGCGTCGCTTCAATGCACCGCGCGAGCTTGTGTTTAAGGCCTGGACAGAACCCGAACGCCTTGCACAATGGTGGGGGGCACCAAAAGGTTCAGTTATTCACGTAAGTAAATTGGAGCTTAAACCGGGCGGTATGTTTCTTTATAGTATAAAAAACCCAAACGGGCAAGATATTTGGGGCAAGTTTATCTATCATGAAATTACAGCACCGGAGAAGTTAGTTTTTGTAAATTCTTTTTCCGATAAAGATGGAGGTACAACTGCTAATCCATGGATGCCGGTGTGGCCATTGGAAATAATGAATACGGTTACACTTATTGAATACGAAGGTAAAACCACTTTGACTATTAAAGGCAAGCCAATCAATGCCACAACTGAAGAAATCAAGAGCTTCGAAACTTTCCGTGATTCTATGGAAGGTGGTTTTGGCGGAATCTTTGAACAACTAGAAGAATATCTTACAAAAAATTAATAATTAAAACATTATGGAAACACAAAACAAGGAGCTCACCATCACTCGTACTTTTAATGCACCGCGTGAATTAGTATGGGAAGCATGGACAAATCAAAAGCACATAGAACAATGGTGGGGTCCAAAAGGATTTACCAACCCAGTATGTGAATGGAATGCAAAAAAGGGAAATAAAATTTACATTGAAATGAAAGCACCTGACGGGGTTCATTATCCTATGGACGGGGTATTTGGAGAAATCGTCAAAAATGAAAAGATAATTTTTACAACTGCCGCATTGGATAAAAAGGGAGAACATCTTTTTGAAGTATTGAACACCATTAATTTTATAGATGAAGGCGATAAAACAAAACTCGTTTTGCATTTTATCTTTTCCAATATCAAGCCTGAAGGCCTGCAACATATTGGTGGTGCTGAAATGGGCTGGAATATGAGCCTTGATAAACTGGTTGTGCTTTTAGATTATATAAAATAAATTCATCATGTCAAAAGTGATATCGAAAGACGGAACACCGATTGCATATAGCAAAACGGGAAAAGGAGAACCGCTCATCATGGTAGATGGGGCTATGTGCAGTCGTGCATTTGGCCCCACACCTAAAATGGCGCCCTTGCTGGCAGCGCATTTTACCGTATACACATACGATAGGAGAGGAAGAAACGAAAGCGGAGACACTCTCCCCTACTCTGTTGAAAAGGAAATTGAAGATTTGGATGCGCTTATTAAAGAAGCGGGCGGTTCGGTATATATGATAGGTTTTTCTTCCGGGGCTGCATTAACGTTAAATGCAGCAGCAAAGGGACTCAACATAAAAAAGATGATTTTGTACGAAGCTCCATACGTAATGAATATGGGTGGGCACAATCCACCGATTGATGCTGAAAAACAATTTAAACAGTTTATTGCATCAGGTGAAAGAGGCAAGGCAGTTACCTTTTTTATGAAAGACTTAATTGGCATGCCTGCTATATTCCCCATGATAATGAGTATTACTCCGGTATGGAAAAAACTTAAAGCGGTAGCACATACACTTCCTTACGATGCAGCAGTGATGAGGGACTATACCATACCTGCACAACTGGCAGCGTCTGTTGACACTCCTACACTTGTTGCTGGCGGAGAAAAAAGTCCCATACAGTTACGCAACTCTGTACAAAAACTCGCTGAAGCAATACCGAACAGCGAACTCCAAATCTTAAAAGGACAAAACCATAATGTGTCTGCAGGAGCTATTGTTCCGGTAATGATGGAATACTTTAAAAACTGAGAAATCATGAAAAAAACAGAGTTAACAATAGAACGGGAAAAATTAGAAGTCACTGTAACCAGGGTATTTGATACACCCAGGAAATTCCTCTACAAAGTTTTTACTGACCCGGCACACAAAGTCGTTTGGTGGAGATGTAACACCGTAACCAACATCTTTGTTCAAATGGATGTGAGGCCGGGTGGCTCCTGGCGCATTATACAAAGAGGCGAGGACGGAAAAGAATTTGCATTCCATGGCAAATACCTGGAAGTTATTTCACCGGAAAAGATTGTGAATACTTCGGAATTTGAAGAGATGCCCGGGCATGTAATTACTGAAACTGCTATATTTGAAGAGCAAGGTGATAAAACAAAACTAACAATCATTTCCTCATTCCAAAATATAGAAGATTTGGAAGGAATGATAAAAGCCGGTATGGAATCGGGTACAACCGAAAGCATGGATCATATAGAAGAACTTTTAAGTAAACTCCAAACAATAACCATTTAAATTTCTAACCTTAAAAAAACAATCACCATGGCTAAAACATCAATTTATCTCAATTTTGAAGGCAATTGCGAAGAAGCCTTCAACTATTACAAAAATGTATTTAAAACTGATTTTGTGGGTCAAATTTTCCGCATGAAGGATGCACCACCTATGCCCGGCGCACCCAAGATTTCAGATAAGGAAGCAAATTCCATTATGAATATTGCACTCCCCATATTGGGCGGAACTATTATCATGGGTACCGATATGCTGGAATCCATGGGGCATAAATCAAAAATTGGCAATAACACCACTATCTGCCTTGAAGCAGACACTAAAGAAGAGATTGACCGCTTATATAAAGCCCTCTCGGATGGTGGTTCCGAAATGAGTGCTCCTATGGATATGTTCTGGGGCTATTGGGGCGTTTGCCTCGACCGTTTTGGCATCCGTTGGATGTTCAACTGTATGAACAAATAAAATTATTTCCGGCAAATCCCACAATGCTCCTTAAGGGCATTGTGGGTGCCAAAATGGGCTGGAATATAAGCCTTGATAAATTGTACCTTTATTCACTAATCAAAATAAAAACATCATGAAAAAAACAAACACTATCTACTGGATCTTTACAGGATTATTATCCCTAGGAATGCTATTTGCATCAGTACCAAGCTTAATTTTCAGAGCACAGGCTGAAACCTTCTTTGCTACGTTGAGTTTTCCTACCTATATGATTTCCTTTTTAGACATTGCTAAAATATTAGGAGTCATCGCCATCCTTGTCCCCGGTTATCCCAGGGTAAAAGAATGGGCCTATGCAGGGCTTACATTCGACTTATTGGGCGCTACTTATTGCCAAATAGCAAAAGGTCTTCCGGTGACTAATTGGGTGTTCATGATTGTTTGGTTTGTACCACTTGTGGGCTCTTACATCTACTATCATAAAAAACTAAAAGCAACCGTATAAATTATTGTCATGTCATTCCAGGCATATATTGATAATATCAAAAAGAAGACCGGCAAAACACCGGAAGATTTCAGAAAGCTTGCCGAAAAGAAAGGTTTGCTAAAACCCGGTGTTAAAGCTATGGAAGTGGTTAACTGGCTGAAAAAAGATTTCGGTTTGGGGCATGGACACGCCATGGCTATTTATGCAGTATTTAAAGGCATTAAGCAATCTAAACAGGAATAGTAAATGCATACTGAAATGGTTGAAGTTTTCAAAACAAATGTTCGGCGGCCGAAACAGGCAAGGATACTGGAAGGTGCATTAACCTCACAATTTCCATTAATCAAGATAAATTTTGATTTGGAAGATTGCGATAAAGTGCTGAGAGTGGAAGGCAAGAAATTTGCTCCGGAAAAAGTAATAGAGTTGCTCCATTCCAACGGATATTTTTGCCAGGTACTGGAATATTGAATTTAATTATCTAACCTACACGATATGGAAACAACAAATGAACCGGTTATTATTGAGCGAGCTTTTAATGTGCCAGCTATTAAGGTATGGAAAGCTATTACCAATAGAGACCAAATGGCTAAATGGTATTTTGACCTAAAGGAATTTAAACCGGAGATTGGATTTGAATTTAGCTTTAATGGCGGCCCTGCTGATAAAGTATATATCCACAAATGTAAAATAACAGAAGTGGAATACTGTAAGAAAATAACCTACAGTTGGCGGTATGAAGGGTATGAGGGTATCTCTTATGTAACCTTTGAATTATTTGCCGGAGGAGACAATCAAACCAGGTTGAAATTAACACACTTAGGATTGGAAACCTTCCCTGCAAGCAACCCCGATTTGGCAAAACACAATTTTGTAGAAGGTTGGACAGATATTATCGGAAGGTCGTTGAAAGAATATTTGGAGAAATAAACAAGGGCAGTAGATTCTTATATTTTCCCTTCCCTTTCTTCGGTAATTTGCTTCAGGGTAATAAGTTCACGCATTTTATCTTTTGCTTCGCCTGCAGGGCTTCCCAGATAGGATTTACCACCTTCGAGTGATTTGCTGGGAGCCGACTGTCCTAGCAGCACTGCCCCCTTGCCAATATGAATATTGCTTGGTATGCCAACTTGACCCCAAAGGGTAACGCCATCTTCCAGGATAACGCATCCTGCTACACCAACTTGTGCAGCGATAAGACACATTTTACCAATGCAGGTATCGTGGCCTACGTGCACATGATTATCTAATTTACTTCCTGCCCCGATAATGGTTTTATCGGATACACCTTTGTCAATTGTACAGCAAGCGCCTAAATCAACATCATCCTCAATAACCACATTTCCGCAGGAAAGCATTTTATCGAAATGAGTTGAACGTTTTTTGTAATAAAAAGCATCGGCACCTATTACGGTTCCCGAATGGATAGTTACACGATTACCAATGATAGTTTCATCGTAAATAGTAACGTTGGGATGAATTACACAATCATCTCCTATCACCACATTGTCACCAATAAATACCCCCGGCATAATAACCGTATTATTCCCAATTTTAGCAGTTGGACTAATCATTTCCTTTTGAGAGAAATTTTCAGGATGGAAATGCTTTATGATTTTATTATAGGCACTAAACGGATCATCTGAAAAAAGCAATGCTTTCCCTTCAGGGCGTGCTACTTTTTTATTAATGATAACGGTAGTAGCATTCGATTGCAGGGCCTTATCGTAGTACTTAGGATGATCAACAAAAACTATATCACCTTTTTCTACCCGATGGATTTCGTTTAAACCTGTAATAAGGTGTTTAGGATTGCCATCAAACTCTGCCGCTATAATAGAAGCAATTTGTTCAAGAGTCTGAGGTGGATTGATTTTCATGGCCCAAAGATACGGATTATATGAACTTTACGAACTCATTATTTCCTGAATTGCTTCGACCATTCAATGGCAGCCTCCATTTTATCAAAAACTTCTACGGGGGTGGGTTGCCTGTTTGTATTGATGAAAAAGTTCAATTGGAGTTTACCCTGGGTTTTTTCGACCACAAAAGCACGTGATAATTTATTTGTACACCCCTCACCGGACATATAATCCCTGGCTGCCTTATCCATCGACATCATATCCTTCCCGAATATGATAACCGGGTACGAAAAACCCTCGGAATAACTAAGCCTGTTTTCAGTAATAATTTTAAAGTTTTCTGCTGTAAAATGCACTCGTTCAAGTCTTTCAATGAAGAGAATGCCATCCTTTATTTCGTAGATAGTGTTCCCAGTATTTAGCGGGGGTTTGTTAAGGATAGGCATCATAATTTCAAGTGAATCAGGAATTTCAACTCTCTTACTTATTGACAAATTGAATGCGGTTTGCGAAGATACTTTTTTTATATAATCTACTGTCATTTTTAAAATAATAATACACCGCAGGATTTAAAAAAATCTACCTTTGCTGCCATGAATGATAAACTTGTTTCCCGGCTGATTATTGGCGTAACCATTGCAATACCGGTTGTCGTAACCGTACTTCATTTTATGCCAAAACCCGATACCGTTCCCGATATAATAAAGCATTGCCCACTTTTAAATGCTACATTAAATGGAACTTGTACCCTGTTGCTTATAGCTTCTTACATAGCCATACGGAACAAAAAAGTAACCGTACATAAAAGACTTAACGTAACCGCTTTTGTACTTTCAGCCATTTTCCTTTTAAGCTATGTAGCCTACCACTCTTTTGGCAAGGAAACCCGTTATCCAGATGGCCCTATGAGGCCTGTTTATCTGACCATCCTATTTTCGCATATCATACTGGCAGCCATAGTGTTACCAATGGTCTTGGTAAGTTTTTACCGGGGGCTTAGTAATCAAATTATCAAGCACCGGAAATTAGCTCGCTGGACTTTACCCATCTGGCTCTACGTTACCACAACGGGTGTAATTGTTTATTTGATGATTTCTCCCTACTATAATTTCTAAGTTTCGTATCTTTGCGCTGCAAATGTTGCAAAATGAATAAGCTTTCCAACATATTTTTTGCTTTAATTCTGCTCCTGTCTCCATTACTGACAGAGGCCCAATGCTCGGTGTGTACTGCCGGAGTTGCATCAACTGCGCGTACCGATGGAAAATTTGGTGCGGGTATTAATTCAGGCATAATATACCTGCTTATTGTTACTTACCTTGTTTTTTCCATAGCGGCCATATACTTTCTCCGCCACCGCATACGTTATTTCATGCGCACATTTGCCTCCCGTTGGCGAATGTTTATAGCTTCTTTCTGAGGAGCTTACACAGAAAGAAGCCGCCATCTTCCTCTATTTTCAATAAAAGGACCTTAGGTAAGCTGACAGGAGTTTATAAAACTCCTTAAGAATTAGCTAATTTTGCAAATATTAAAAAAATAGTGGTTAGTCTTCAGTAGTTAGTGGTCAGTATAAAATTAAACATATTAAAATATGAAAATAAAGAGGTTTGAGGATATTATTGCATGGCAAAAGGCACAGGATTTGACTGTTGAGATTTATTCATTGTTTAAAGGATTAAAGGATTACTCTTTCAGAGACCAAGTTTGCAGAGCATCCGTTTCTATATCAAATAATATTGCTGAAGGGTTTGACAGAAGCAGCTTAATTGATTTCAAACGCTTCTTATATATTTCCCTAAGCTCATGTAGTGAGGTAAAATCTATGCTTTACTTAGCAGAAAGGCTAAACTATATTGATGAAAAAAATCGGAATTTACTAATCAACCAGGCAGCTGAGGTTTCGATGATACTTACAGGATTGATAAAATCCATTAACCCTTCTAACTGACGACTGACCACTAACTACTGACAACTGACTATGGCACGAATACTTACAGGCATACAAAGTACAGGCATACCGCATCTCGGCAACATTCTGGGCGCTATTAAGCCGGCTATTGAAATGGCTAACAATCCAAATAATGATGCATTTTTATTTATTGCCGATTTACATTCACTTACCACTATTTTTGATCCAAATATCCGTAAAGAGCACACCTATGGCGTGGCTGCCGCATGGCTGGCTTTTGGGCTCGACCCGGAAAAAACCGTTTTTTACCGCCAATCGGACGTTACAGAAGTATGCGAACTCACTTGGGATTTGTGCTGCTCTGCACCTTACCCTATGCTTGCCAATGCAACTTCTTTTAAAGATAAATTAGACCGCTTGTCAGATGTAAATGGAGGCATCTTCATTTATCCTGTTTTAATGGCCGCAGATATCATATTGTATGATGCTAATTTTGTACCCGTAGGCAAAGACCAACAACAGCATCTTGAAATGACCCGAGATATTGCCAGTACATTCAATAACCGCTATGGCGAAACCTTTGTTATTCCCGAAGCTAAAGTGGATGAACAGGTAATGATAATTCCGGGCATTGACGGACAAAAGATGAGCAAGTCTTATAATAATACGGTTAACATTTTCCTGCCTGATAAAGAACTGCGCAAGGTGATTATGAAAATAATTACCGATGCTACTCCCGTGGAACAGCCAAAGAATCCGGATACTTGTAACGTTTTCAAGCTATACAGCTATGTTGCCACAACAGACAAGATAGAGGAAATGCGGCAAAATTATTTGCGCGGAGGGTATGGCTACGGACAGGCAAAAGAGGCGCTATATCAAACCCTGGTGGAAAAGTTTAGTAAAGAAAGAGAGCTATATGCTAACTACATGAACAATAAAGAAGAGTTGGATAAAAAGCTAAAAATAGGTGCAGATAAGGCTAGAGTAGTGGCGCAAGAAACCTTAAAAAGAGTAAGAACAAAATTGGGATTTAAGTAAAATAATGGAACGCAGATGACGCAGACTAATAAGATACTCGCAGATCATTTTAATCATAAACAATCTGTGTCATCTGCGTTCCACTTGTATTAAATAATATATTGAATGAAAAGTAAAATAGAAATAGAACTTGAAAAACGCATCCTGGTAATTGATGGCGCTATGGGCACCATGATTCAGCGCTATAAGCCTACGGAAGAAGATTATCGCGGAGAGCGTTTTAAAGATTATCCGCATCCTGTAAAGGGCAATAATGACTTATTTTCCATCACTAATCCTAAGATGATTGAGGAAATCCATCGGGAATATCTAGATGCAGGGGCAGACATTATTGAAACCAATACCTTCAATGCTAACCCACTTTCGCTGGCTGATTACCACATGAGCGAACTGACCTATGAATTGAATTTTGAATCAGCCAAAATTGCAAAGAAAGCTACCGATGAATACACTGCAAAGAATCCGAATAAACCACGATTTGTTGCAGGAGCATTAGGCCCTACAAATAAAACCACTTCTCTTTCGCCGGATGTAAATGATCCGGGTTACAGGGCAGTAAACTATGATGATGTAGTAAATGCTTATACCGAACAAATCAGGGGGCTTGTAGATGGCGGCGCAGATGTGCTTTTAGTGGAAACTATTTTCGACAGCTTAAATGCTAAGGCGGCATTATTTGCGATTGAAACATATTATGAAAAAACCGGGAAGCGACTTCCAATCATGGTTTCAGTAACCATTACCGATGCCAGCGGAAGAACACTTTCGGGTCAAACGGTGGAAGCATTTCTTACTTCGGTAAGACATGAAAATCTGCTAAGCATTGGGTTGAATTGCGCATTGGGCGCAAAAGAAATGCGTCCTTACTTAGAAGAAATGTCTCAAAAAGCTCCTTATTATATTAGCTGTTACCCGAATGCGGGACTGCCAAATCAATTTGGGGAATATGATGAAACACCCGAAACCATGTGCGTGTTTGTAGATGATTTTTTGAAAAATGGTTTTGTAAATATAATTGGTGGATGTTGCGGCACCACGCCTGACCATATTAAAGCCATTGCCCATGCCGCATCTAAAGCTATGCCGCACAAAAAACCGGAACCTGATACCTTGTTACATTTAAGCGGTATGGAAGCGGTAACGCTTTTTCCCGGAAGCAATTTTATGAATATTGGCGAGCGTACCAATATTACTGGCTCTAAGAAGTTTGCAAAACTTATTACTTCAGGTGATTATAACGGGGCACTGAGTGTTGCGAGAGACCAGGTAGATGGCGGTGCACAGGTTATCGATATCAATATGGATGAAGCCATGATCGACTCGAAAGCTGCTATGGTTAAGTTCTTAAACTTAGTGGCAGCAGAACCGGATATTGCTAAACTGCCCATTATGATTGATTCATCGAAGTGGGAAGTGATTGAGGCGGGATTGAAATGCACGCAAGGGAAATCTATTGTCAATTCGATCAGCTTGAAAGAAGGCGAAGAAAAATTTCTTGAACAAGCCCGGAAAGTCCGGAAATATGGAGCTGCTGTTATCGTGATGGCATTCGATGAAAAAGGCCAAGCTGATACATTGGATAGAAGAAAAGAAATTTGCGCAAGGGCTTATGATATTTTAACGAAACAAGTAAACTTTCCGCCGCAGGATATTATTTTCGATCCTAATATTTTCCCTGTTGGTACTGGCATTGAAGAGCACAAACGCAATGCCATTGATTATTTTGAATCTACTAAATGGATAAAAGAAAACCTTCCATTTGCTAAGGTAAGTGGCGGTGTAAGTAATGTTTCATTTTCCTTCCGTGGAAATGATATGGTGAGAGAAGCTATACACTCCGCATTTTTATATCATGCTATCAAAGCGGGTATGGATATGGGAATTGTGAATCCGGGCATGTTGCAGATTTATGATGAAATCCCCAAAGATCTATTAGTATTAGTTGAAGATGTGTTGCTGAATCGTAAAGAAGATGCGACAGAAAATCTGCTTACTTATGCGGAGACCATCAAATCAAAAGGAAAGAAGATTGAGAAAGATGAAGCCTGGAGAAGTCTCCCAGTGAATGAGCGGTTAGCCCATGCACTGGTAAAGGGTATAGATGAATATATTGAGCAAGACACGGAAGAAGCAAGAAAGAATTTTCCCAAATCGCTGGAAGTGATAGAAGGCCCGCTGATGGCCGGAATGAGCATAGTAGGCGATTTATTTGGTTCAGGAAAAATGTTTTTACCACAAGTGGTGAAGAGTGCCCGTGTGATGAAAAAATCGGTGGCATACCTCACCCCTTTCATGGAAGAGGAAAAAGCGGAAGGCGCCAGTGTGGCAGGTAAAATATTGATGGCGACTGTGAAAGGCGATGTGCATGACATCGGAAAAAATATTGTAGGCGTTGTACTGGGATGTAATAACTACAAGGTTATCGACCTCGGTGTGATGGTTCCTTGTGAGAAGATTTTAGAAGCTGCCATTAAAGAAGGTGTAGATGCCATAGGTGTTAGCGGACTTATTACGCCTTCGTTAGACGAAATGGTGCATATAGCCAAGGAAATGAAAAGGAATAACTTTAAAATTCCTTTACTTATTGGTGGAGCAACTACATCTAAAGTACACACGGCTGTCCGGATTGCACAGGAATATGACAACCCTGTAGTGTATGTAAATGATGCATCGCGTTGTGTAAATGTATTGAGCAGCTTATTATCTCCCAACCAAAATGATTTCCTTGCGAATGTGGAAAGGGAATATGCACAGCTACGCATTATGCACAAAAATAAGAACTCTGAAAATAAGTTTATCTGTCTTGCCGAGGCACGCAGAAATAAGATGAAACCTAATTGGCAAAAAGCGGATATTACAACTCCCATACTTGTTGGTAATATTTCATTGCCTGATTTCCCTATTGCTGAAATTGCAAAATACATTGACTGGACCCCTTTCTTCCACGCATGGGAAATGAAAGGAAGTTATCCGAAAATTTTTGATGATCCGGAAAAAGGCGTTGAAGCCAAAAAGCTTTTTGACGATGCACAGGAAATGTTGAATAAAATCATCGCTGAAAAATGGCTTACGGCTAAAGGTGTTGCAGGGTTTTATCCTGCTAATACGGTAAATGAGGATGATATAGAAATTTACGATGACGAAAACCGTACCAATGTAAAAGCTGTGCTGCATACACTTCGGCAGCAAACTAAAAAGCCAGATGGACAAGCCAATATTGCTTTAGCGGACTTTATCGCACCTAAAGATTCCGGCAAGGTTGATTACATAGGTGGTTTTGCAGTTACAGCGGGACTTGGCATTGAACGACTTATTCGCCGCTTTGAAAAACAACACGACGACTACAGCAGTATCATGATTAAAGCCCTTGCAGACCGTTTGGCAGAAGCCTTTGCAGAATTACTGCATGAAAAAGCAAGAAAGCAGTTCTGGGGTTATGCACCGGATGAAAACTTTACAGCACAAGAACTGGTTAAAGAATCATATCGTGGAATACGCCCAGCACCAGGCTACCCAGCTTGCCCGGACCATACAGAGAAAATAGAGCATTTCGAACTGTTTGAAGTATACACAAAAACAGGCATAGAGCTTACTGATAGCATGGCAATGTACCCTACTGCTGCCGTAAGCGGGCTATATTTTGCCAATCCTGAATCGCATTATTTTTCCTTGGGAAAAATAAACAGAGACCAGGTGCAAGATTATGCCAAACGCAAAGGCATGAGCATAGATGAAGTGGAAAAATGGTTGAGGCCTAATTTGGGGTATTGAAATGCAAGTAATGAATATCAAACAAGAAAATCGATTTATGAAGGGAAAGTCACGTTGCTTAAATCCTGACACAGAGATCACGGAGGTTTTCACAGAGGCTCACAGTGCATAAATACAATTATTAAAAAAAAAATTGAGTATTAAATATGTACATCGCATTTAAATATGAAGAAAATAATTCAACTCATACTATTAATTTTTCCTTTTGTAATAAATGCCCAGATAAATGTGCATGCTGAAGATAGCGAAATTGTAGTTGAAAACTATGACAGAATATCCAGATTAGTAAAATTTGATAGTATTGATACTCTGGCATCCTTGATAGAATATCCCTTAGTTCGACCCAATCCCCTTCCTAATATCAATAATGCAAAGCAGTTTATTTCTTACTATGATACATTATTTGATGATACATTTAAGAAGAAGATAATAAATATGAGTGCCAAAGATATATTTCAACATGAAGGTGATTATGCTGTATTAAATGGAGATATTTGGATTAATGATTATGGTGAAATCCTATCTATAAATTACATTTCTGCAGCTGAACAAAAACTGAGCGAGAAGCTTTCAAATGAAGTTAAAAACAAAATGTATCATACAGTCAAATCCTGGGAAAGTAATATTCTGGTTTATAAATCTGATAAATTCTTAATTAGATTGGATATTACTAAAGATAGTGGCATAAGATATGTTTCATGGGATAAAGGGAAGCAAATCTCGGATAAACCTGATTTAATATTGTACAATGGTGTTGAAGAATTCCATGGAACTCAAGGAGGAGTTTCTTATTCTTTTAAAAAGGGGAACTGGATGTATGTCGTTGATGAAGTTGACATGTGTCCAGATGATAATGAAGAGGAATGTGGATTATTTCTCAATATCTTTTCCAATGATAAAATGATTGAAAGCATTCGGTGTGTTGCAACAAAATAGTCACAATACATCGAACAGCAATTTACTGCACAATAAACTTCCCTCTATCCAACACATTTCCTGATATATCAGAGATGCGGTAGAAATACATACCTGCCGGATAAACAGAAGTATTCACCATAACCATACCGTTGTTCATTTCCTGTGCAGAAAGTTCTCTGCCGGTTATATCAAATACAGATACTTGTTTCGCTTGTGGTGCAGAGCAGTTGAACGTAATTTGAGTTTTGCAGGGATTAGGATAAACGGAAGTATATTGTGAATTGGAGATATTATCTATGCCCAAATTCCCGGAATGAAACCATTGAACAATGGAGTCCTTTGTATTGGTATGATTCATTTGCATAGTAGCAAAATAATATGTGAGATTATTAGCATACCAGCGGTATATGTAACTCGCTGTAGATGTAGTGCGGTATATTACCCAGCTACCGTGGGCAACATGACCCCACAAGGTATCTACTGTAAGATCGTAATGTTTTTGACGGATTACGTTTTGAGTGCCATAGGGAGTAGTCATGGTGCCAAAAGCATCTACCGTATCGGCATAATGAATTGTTATATTAGCCTTTCCCGAATCAAAAGGGGAAAAATTAATTGCCATCGAAGTGTCGCCCTTGCTCACACCACCATCTGTAGTTCCATATATTGCAGGAAGCGGTATTTGAACATAATAAGGGTGTATGGTAATGGATAATGCAAATCCATATTTCGATTCACCAAGACCGGTACTATAGAAAGAGGTAGGTGTAGATGTGAAAAATGTATAGCCTGTACCATATTGCAAGCTATCGGCTAAATTAGAGGAATGGAAAGCCGGGGCATATATAGTAGAGGAAGGTTGAACAAACAAATAGGTGTTCGTTTGTGAATTTCCAAGTGTCGCATAATTCCAGGTTTGGGTCTTGTTACTGGCAGCTTGCGGAGAAAAATTACCGGTAGCATCTACTGCCATAGAAGCCTGAGCCCATACGTTAGGTACATCGGCTTGTGTAATGGTAATTTGAGCTTTTGATAAATGACATAGGCAACTAATTGCAACTGATAATAAAGTAAGTTTTTTCATGGCGTTATATTTTGGAGTTGTAAAGATATGAAATTAAGTCAAATATGATACTCTTCTATGGGAATATCTATGTATATTTGTGTTACTCCCTATCGAAGAACCATAAAAAATCTTGTCATGATAAAATCTATTAAACTTCTCACACTGATTGCAGTATACTGTCTATTTGTAATACCTGTTTTTGCACAAAATACAACCCACGCAAAAAAAACTTCTTCCGGTCCGGCACTTTCGCCTGAGCGCAGTAAAATGCTTTGCAAACCATGGCAACTCGATACTATTTCGGAGTTTGATGTAGCTAATAAAGTTACCGGAAAAGAAGCGAATGATGGTGTTACCTTTACTGCCGACGGCAATTTTTTTATTACACAAGAAGGTGCTGCATCAACCGGAACCTGGACTTATTCTACAGGGCGGATAAATACCGTTACAACCAATCCGGATAATAAAATGAGCTTAAAAATTATCAGCCTGGCAGATGATCGCCTGGTGTTAGAATATCAAGACCCTGACCTTAATAGAACGCAATATACCTATCATCCTAAGAAGCAATAGCTTTTATAAAAACAGGAAAAACGAATTGAAGTAGGCATAGAATGTGGAGCCTGCTTCAGTTTCCAGGGTATCTTCGGTAAATAAGGATAACATAAAAATTATCCAAAAAATAAAATAAACGTAGGTATATATCTTCTTTGTTTTTATCCCCGGATAAAAGATGGAAAATACGAACCAGACAAGTCCAACGAAGCCAAACCCTACCATAATTTCAAGGTATTGGTCGTGTGACCGCAGCCGCCATTCAGGCCTCAGCGATGAATGTGTGACATCATAATAATTATCAAAACCTTTGCGCACATCGCCCGTTCCGCAACCCATCAACGGGTGACGGCCAATAAGAATAAGCGCTATTCTCCAATATTCAAGCCGCATGGTAAGGGAATGTCCGTTTACGTCGCCCCCACGCTCATAGTTTCTGATTTCCCAAAACGCTTCATAAAGACGATAGTTTAGACTGGTGAGCGATTTAAAATGATAATTGGGTATGCCCCACTCCACAGCATGAATATCCTTTTGCGACAGCGCCCACACACCCGAAGAATCTTTCCGCAAATCCATGGATGTCATATACCGCAAGAGTGTATATCTAATTGGGTTTCCTTTTAAATCGCTGCTATCATAAGGTATTTTGCTCCTTTTGTTCCATTCGTTTTCCAATTCTTTCCAATTGATATACCGAATTACATAATGCCCATTCTCTATATTATCACCCCAATTACCACCGAAATAAGTATTTCCATTTACAGTTTTAGCATCCAGTTTTGCTCTATCAACCACATCGGGCTTTGGGAAATAGAGATGATGTAAATAGAGCACATATCCTGCTGAACCGACTAATCCCAATATAAATAAGCCAATGATAGATACCCCCATCCATACTTTTTTATTCCGTATGGCTTTTATGGCAACATACAGCAACAAGGCAAGGCAAATTACTACCACCATGATTACCGATGTTAGAGACTGCATCACCAGTAGGAAAAAGAGGAGCCACCCTATCCAAACGCTGCAAATAAACGACAATGTTGAAAATTTGCGGGTAACTATGTAATGCCCTAATATGAATATGGATAACACCATCATCATGCCCAACCGCACGGGAGCTATAAATGGAGAAATATCGTGTATATCTATTATTTTATGGTTGATGAGCAAATAGCCACCTGCAAAAGTGGCGCAGGTTACCGCCAGCATAAATATGATTATCACCATGCGCCTTTCTTTATCAAGCAAGGGTGCTGTAGTGGAAAATACCAGCGGGAAAAGCAACAATGGAAGCTTTTTATTGATGTCTTCCATTCCATAATTGAAATTGGTAGTGTAAAGCAGCCCCAGCAGGTGCATGATGTAAAAAGAACAGAGTACTACTGCAGGTTTATTGCGAATAAAACTTTTCCATTTGGAAATAAAATTGCCCTCTGCCACCCAATTGACAATAAGAGCCGCCTGCCCGATGCTATTTAAGCCATTTGACAAAGGCATACCCACGCAAACGCACAGCAAACTAGCTAGAAAGATGTAGCGGTGTACTTGTGTTCGTAAGGATATATTTTCTGCGAGCGCTTCTATAGTTTTAAATTAACGTGGTTTTTGAATAGGGTTATATTTGCACAAAAATAAACTATAGAATGAATCTGTTATTACTTGGAAGCGGAGGAAGAGAACATGCACTGGCATGGAAAATGGCTCAAAGCCCTCTTTTAGATACCCTGTATATTGCCCCTGGAAACGCTGGCACGGCTGCTTGCGGTACAAATCTGGATATTGATATTCTTGATTTTGACGCGGTGAAAAAAGTGGTGTTAGAAAAAAATATAGAGCTTGTTTTGGTTGGGCCTGAAGAACCTCTCGTTCGTGGCATATACGACTTCTTTAAATCTGACAAACAGCTTTCCTCTATTCCGCTTATAGGACCATCGAAAGGCGCAGCAGCATTGGAAGGTAGCAAAGATTTCGCCAAAGAGTTTATGCTAAAATATGGTATCCCAACAGCCCGCTATTCTACCTTTACCCGGGAAACGATTGAAAATGGGATCTCCTTCTTAAAAACACTCTCCCCGCCTTATGTATTGAAAGCTGATGGACTGGCAGCAGGCAAAGGCGTTGTGATTCCAAACACATTGGCAGAAGCCGAAGCCACCTTGAAAGAAATGCTGCTCGATGAAAAATTTGGCGCCGCAAGCTGGAAAGTGGTGATAGAGGAATTTTTGCATGGAATTGAACTCTCTGTATTTGCCCTTACAGATGGAAAAAGTTTTCACATCTTACCGGAGGCAAAGGATTACAAACGCATAGGTGAAAATGACACCGGCAATAATACGGGTGGTATGGGGGCCGTTTCGCCCGTACCCTTTGCAGATGCAGTTTTCCTTGATAAAGTAAAACAACGGATTATAATACCGACTGTTGAAGGATTGAAAAAAGAAAAACTGGAATTTTCGGGATTTATTTTCGTTGGCTTGATGAATTGCGATGGAGAACCCAAAGTGATAGAATACAACGTGCGCATGGGCGATCCGGAAACAGAAGTGGTAATGCCTCGTATTAAATCGGATTTTGTGGAACTGTTGGTTGCAATTGGTAAAGAGGAGTTGGATAAAACTACGTTAGAAATTGATGAAAGAACAGCAGCAACAGTAATGCTAGTTTCAGGCGGATATCCGGATAAATATGAGAAGGGAAAGGAAATTATAGGCTTAGACGACGTAAACAATAGCATTGTATTCCATGCAGGCACAAAGCAGGAAGGCAATAATGTTGTAACAAATGGCGGACGCGTTTTAGCAGTTACATCGTATGGAAAAATATTAAAAGAGGCTATAGCAACTTCCTACAAAAGCATTGCTAATATTGATTTCGAAAAGAAATATTTCCGCAGGGATATTGGGAAAGATGTGGGAGCCTAACTTTTTTCGTGGACGTTCAATTTCTTAATTACTTCATTAGCTCCGCTATCGGCATATATTCCATAAGCATTCACCAAAAGCCCTTTTAACTTGTATTTCTCAGAGGAAATAGCATACAAAACGGTTTGGTCTTCCGGATCGCTTTCTCCTTCAAAACGAAAAAACTTATCTACCTGAAAATCTTTTGGTGATAACTGGTGCTTGCTATTGGTGCAATCGAGATAGTTTTCCCGAATATTAAAATCTTCTGTATAGCCCTGGGTTTTTAATCCATTTATGGCTTCTACTAAGGTGGCGTACGATTCCATAATTCAACGATTTATTTCTCACACAAAGTTATTCTTTTTGTGTAAGATTTACAAACTAAATTTGTAATTTCAACTTTTGCTCAACTGCCTTTTCAAGACATTCAGGACAAAGACAACCCTTATCCGGATTCATAGGCATTATGTTGGGCAATTTACTGCACCAGCAATTGGCCGATGCGCAGGCAAAGCCTTTATCACATTCCGAACATTTCTTAAGCGTATATAGCTGTTTGCATTGGTTCCTGAATCTCTCCTCCATAGGAAAAATACCGGGATGGAAAAGCGAAGCAAGCAGTTCTATTCCGTCTACCAAATACAAGCTGGGACAGGTAAATAAATCTGCATCGGCTATATAAACCGCACCATTTTTTACTGCTTTCAACTCATTCCATCCTTGCAGTTGTGTTAGTTTTTCGATTTCCTGCAATGCTCTTTCCACATGAAAACCGCAAGGCGCTACCACCAATACCTCCGGGTTATATTGCAACACTTTCTCCCAAGGGGTAACTATTGAATATCCACCCGGATTAGAAAGCATATCTACACCTCCGGCTTGTGCAATTTGGTACGGTATCCAATGCCCGCAATTATATATGGGGTCAAGCCATTCCATTATCATCACTCTTTTCAATGGAGCGTTGTTTTCCCTTAGCTTATCAAGAATAGAACCGGTTCTTTTTTTTAGTTGAGCCAAAAGAATATGTGCTGCCTCTTCCTTACCTAATGCACTGGCAATAGTGATAGCATTAGCATATACGTCATCCAAATTACGGGGTATAAGCGGAATGATCTTGGGTTGTTTTTTCAGCTTATAAATAGCCCGCTCCACATAGCTTGTGCTAATCTGACATACATCGCACACATCTTGTGTGAAAATAATATCAGGGGCTATTTGCTGCAAAAGCTCTTCATCTATATAATAGAGGCTTTTGTCTTCTTGCTTTGATTCGGAAACAATCTTATCAATTTCGGCGCTGGTGTAATTGTTTCCTTCAAGATACGAGCGCACTACCCTAGGTTTGTCAGATGGACACTCAAAGGTTACCCCGCATAGGAACTCTTCCAAACCCATTTGGTAAATCATGCTGGTAGCAGCCGGTAAAAAGGAACAGACTTTCATATTAGCCCCTAAATTAGAAAATATAAAGAAACGACCCTACATTTCCATTTCACTAAGTTCAAGCCAGCGCAATTGCTTAGCATCAAGTAAGTGAGTAGTTTCCCCCAGTTTATTAGATACTTCCGACAGTTCTTTATGGTCGCTCATTCCGCTAACAAGTTTTTCAGTAAGCTCAATCTTTTGCTTTTCAAGCGTCGCAATTTCTTTATCTAGATTTTGAAATTCAAATCGCTCCTTGTTGGTCATCTTGCGCTTAGCCGGAATATCTTTTATTATCTCTTCCGCAGGTTTAGGCTCCTGCTTAACTTCGGTCTTAGTTTCCAATTTTTTCTTCTCTTTTTCTTCTTCGCGGTATTCGGTATACGAACCGATATAGTTTTTCACCACCCCATTACCTTCCAGTATGAAAAGCTGGTCAGCCAGTTTATCCATAAAATAACGGTCGTGGGAAACCATGAGCAAACAGCCCTGAAAGTCCAACAGGAACTGCTCCAATGTACTAAGTGTAATCAGGTCGAGATCGTTGGTGGGTTCATCCAATACAAGAAAATTGGGGTTTTTCATCAGTACAGTAAGCAGGTACAAGCGTTTTTTTTCGCCACCACTTAGTTTAGATACATAGGTATATTGCATCTCGGGAGGAAACTGGAACAGTTGCAAAAGCTGCGATGGCAAAAGCTTTGTACCATCACCCATGGGGATATAATCGCCTACTTCCTTCACCACTTCAATCACGCGCTTATCATCTTTCATTACAATCCCCTTTTGGGAATAATATCCAAACACAATGGTTTCACCCACATTTATTTTGCCCGAATCAGGTTGTTCAAGTCCGGTAATGATATTGAGAAAAGTTGTTTTTCCTGCGCCATTTTTCCCTGCAATGCCTATGCGTTCACCTTTTTTGAATGTGTAGTCGAATCCGTCTAAAATAACTTTATGGTCATAGCTTTTCCGTACTTTTTTCAATTCCAATATTTTTCCGCCAACACGGCTCATCTTCACTTGCAATTTCAATTCTTCCTGCTTCTTTCTTCCTGCAAACGATTCGCTTATTTTATCAAATTGGTCTACCCTGGCTTTCGACTTAGTGGTACGAGCTTTAGGCATCCTGCGGACCCATTCCAATTCGCGCCGGTAAAGATTTTTTGTCCTTTCCAATTCTTTGCTTTCATTCATTTCACGGTCAGCTTTCTTCTCAATAAAATACTCATAATTGCCCCGGTAGCGGTATAATTTTCCATTATCCAGTTCGAGTATATCGGTACACACATTGTCGAGGAAATAACGGTCGTGCGTAACCAACAGCAATGAAACATCGTTGCGGATAAAATAATTCTCCAGCCATTCTATCATATCTAAATCAAGATGGTTGGTAGGCTCATCCATAATGAGGAGTTCAGGTTCTTCAATCAATACCCGCGCCAATGCCAGCCGCTTGCGCTCACCACCCGAAAGGGAACTCACCTTTTGTTCCAGGTGATGGATATTGAGCGAAGAAAGGATTTGCTTCACTTTAGTTTCATAGTTCCAGGCATCCTGTGCTTCCACCATTTCTATAGCTTCGCCCAAAAGCTTCTGGTTTTCTTCTGAAGGGTTCTCTTCCTGTTTTTCCAGTGCAATTTCGTAGGCGCTTATAGCCTTTTGCATGTCATTTTCGGAATGGAAAAGGGCGCGGTAGACAGTATCGTCCGCATTAAATGCAGGCTCCTGTTCTAAAAAAGATACCGCTATATCGTTACGGAAAGTAACATTGCCGCTATCGGCAATATCGCCACCGGCTAAAATATTAAGAAGCGTTGATTTGCCGGCTCCGTTACGGGCAACAAGCGCTGCGCGCTGCCCCTGCTCAATTCCGAAGCTAATGCCGGAAAACAATTGCTTATCGCCGTAAGCCTTATAAAGATTTTCTACTGATAAAAGATTCATGGCGCAAAGGTAGTATACCCAAGAGATATAAGAGATAAGATATGAGATTTAAGATGTAGGAAAAACAAAAAGCCGGAGGTTTATTTCCGGCTCTTTAGTTCATTTCAAATTATTTGGCTGTTAAAATGTATAGCGTAAATTGAGAAAACAGCTTCTGCCAAGCGTGGTATATCCTAATATTTCGGAATACGCAGTGTTAAAAATATTTTCACACCTTGCGGTTGCAGAAAAATTATTGGTTATATCGCAAGAAGCATAGAAATCGAGAAGCGTATAATCGCCTACATTAACAAATCCTATAGCACCATATGGTCCGAGGTTATTATCGTATTGCGCATCGAAACGGGTTCCTACATAACGGGCTCTCAACGTTATTGCAAGTTTCTTAACAGGGTGCCATATAATACTGAAATTAGCCAATGCGCCGGGTCTTCTTAACAAGCCTGTACTTTGTGAACTTCCGTTCAGGAATACGCCACCGTCATATATCTGAACCCAGTTATTATGTGTTTGCGAAGTGTCAACATTGCTTTGATTATATTTCAAGGTAGTAGATAACAGGCTTATATTTCCTGCCAAATCGAGCTTCGGAGAAAGCTTGAGCGACATATTTAATTCAAAGCCCTGTGTGATTTCCTGCCCGAGGTTAAGATAGGTGTACCCATTATTGTCGCCATAATGAAGCGAATCAACAGGCATGCCTTTATTCCATAAAGCAACATAGTCGATATGATTATTAACCACCGTTTCGAACCAGGCAAGGGTGAAAAAGAAATTATTAGATACCCGTTGCTTGATACCCACTTCAAATGAGCCAGATGTTTCGGCAGAAAGTTTTGAATTTCCCAGTGTAACCGAAGTGGACGGATTATCGCCATATTTATCGGGGCTGAATAATTCATACAGGGAAGGTGTGCTGAAGCCTGTAGAATACGAAAGATATAAAGTAGTGTTAGCATTGAGTTTGTAGTAAGGATTCAATTCATAACTCACATTATTGCCGAAAATGGAGTTGGAAGTGTACCTCATACCAAGTAGCAATGAAAAAGGGCTCCACTTTGAATTAAATGTCCCGCCATTAACATCTGCCTGGGCATAGAAATCGTTTGTGGTTTGCTTGAATTTAACAGAATCAGGCGTATCGTTATAAGTTGATGGAATCCCTCCGTAAATATCTTCGGTTGTGGTATTACTAGTCATTGATTCATTATAAGTGCCCCCACCAATAATAAACTGCGATGTTTTATAATCATACTCCGCTTTTAAGTTATGAGACATATATTGTGCAGTGTACATATCGCTATAGCTAGATACATCTCCATACGAATCAATCGTATCCAAACCTTGCTTAACGATACGGTAATCATGCGAAAGAGCACCGGTATATTGAATGTTCAACTTATCATTAAACTTATAGGTAACCCCGCCGGTATAAAAATCCCTTACAAATTGATTATGCGCATTCTTGGCATCTTCAAAGGCAGCAGCATCAATATCGGCAAATTGGTTGGTATTTTTATACTCGGCATAGATATCCCAATGTTGATTCACAAACCCGATTTTAGCAAAGGGTGATGTTTGCTGGAAGTTATCGCGATCAGGGTTCATTTGATAGGGCAAGGGATGCGTAACTGTATCTACTGTAGCATTAAGCCCCTTATCAGTATAGCGGTAGCAGCCACCTGAAATATATAACCCATTTTTAAAAGTGTAATTCAATAAAATATTTCCTGTGAATGAACCTGTATTGGAACCAAACTCGCCACCGGTAACCGAAGCAGAAACATGCAAGCCTGGTTTGTAATTCTTTTTGGTGATAATATTTATTACCCCCCCGATAGAAGAAGAACCATATAGGGTAGAATGTGATCCGCGCACAATTTCAATCCTGTCAATATCTGCTAAAGAAAGCTCAGAAAGATCCAATTCTCCTGCATCAGTAGAAGGGTCATTTAATGGCACACCATCAATCATAATAGCGGTATTGTTATCATCGGCTCCCCTCATAAACAAACTCTGTATGGCTCCGGGGTTTTGCCCCGCACCATCAATAAAAATACCTTCCTGTTGCGAAAGTACCTCGGCAAGTGTATTACACCCTGCTTGTTTAATCTGTTCGGGAGTTATTACCGTTACACTCCTGCCCACATCCATCACATCTTTTTCGGTGCGTGTGGCTGTTACGGTTACCGTTTTAATAGAATCGGAAGGGTTTTGTGGGTTGTCTCCCTTTGCTGTTGAAGCATTCTGCGCATGCAAACCCGAATACAGGAATACACTTGCGCATAAAAAATACATTGCATTTTTTTTCATGTTACATTTTGTTTTGTAACACTTCTGATAAAAAAAGAATAGAAAAAGTGCCCGCTTTTTCAATCCTTGCTTTTTACCCGAAAGCGTTGAATTAATAAATTATGCATTGGCAGGTCTTCTGACTCGCTCTGTTTTTGATGCCTTCCCATCTCGCTTACGCAAGACAGTGGCAAAAGAATTTCAAAAACATTTTTAAGAGCTTACAGCAGCGGGAACTGTCCGGGATTTTCACCCGATTCCCTTTTAATCCGCCACTTGGCGAAACCATTGCGGGGCAAAAGTAACAAAAGTTTGATTTGTCCGAAAAAATTTGTATATCTTTGTGTTCTTACCGTATAAAACCCTACAAATCATGAAAAAACTTTTTTTAGCTATAGCCATCATCGGAATGACCGGTTCTGCTTTTGCACAACAACAACAAAGTACCTCATCCTCATCTTCTAAAGATGCCAAATGTAGCAAAGCATGTATGAAATCGTGTGGCAAAAGTTGCAAGAAAGGTTCTTGCACTAATATAAGCAAATCGACCAGCATTTCTGCCACATCTACCTCAGCTCCAAGCAACACTACAAAGTAATTGCTTATTGATATAAATTAAAAAGTCCCACCTTAACCTGGTTGGGACTTTTTAGTTTATAGCAAATGCTTACTTACTTTTTAATGGCAAAGGCTATTCCTTTGCGACTATGGATTTCAAAAAAATCGAAATCATTCAGGTTTTTCTCTGTAAACTTATTCCATACTCCAATTAAATTATAACTCTCGGGCATAATATCATCAAACAGAATAATGCCGCCTTTGTCAATATGGGCAACTACATTATCAAGGTCTTTTGTAGCTACTTCAACACTATGCCCTCCATCAACCAGTATATAATCGAATTTTTTACCCGGGTTTTTAGTAAAGTATTCCGGAATTTTTATAGTTGAATCGCCTGAAACAAATTTTATTTTCCCGGTTGGAATATTAAAAGCCGCCAGGTTTTTGAGTACCTTCCCGGTAGATGCCTTTTCCACATAGCTGCCCACCCATTTGGTAAATCTCTCCGAGATGTTGATATTCCTTTTCTTTCCCATCAGTTTTGATAAAAAAGTAGCCATAGGGGTCGTACTTACATATTCCCTCCACATATCAAAGCTTACTATCTCTTCTATACTTTCAAAATCGCTTTTAGGGTAGTCACAAAGCAGGGCTATGAGTGAACCGCCCGTACGGGTGCCTATCTCTAGGATACGTTTCGGTTTCCGGGTAGCACCCACCCACGATTCAACCATATTGCTTTCCAGAAACATTCCATTTCTTACCAGGCTGGCTTCATTGGTAAGCTCTTTCCAGTAATAGTCATTGGGGTCGAGCGAAGCAAGTTTTTTAGCATTGGAAATTAAAAGGTCTTTATAATTTAGTATCGCCTGAAAGTCCTTATCATCCAGATTATGAAGCTTTTCCATTAAAATAGTGTGTTTCAATAAAAGACAAAGGTAAAAAGAAAACGGAGAGGCATGGAAACCGTATCCTTAACAATATTTAAGACAAAATTGCACGATGAAGATAGCAGTACAAGGTTTCAAGAGGAAACTTATTGTCATATTTGCATCTTATCAGGCCTAAAGAATGGGAATTGTACAGAAAGCTAGCATAAAACTAACCATAGTTTCATACCTGGGGGCAGCTTTGGGATATATGAACCGGGTGCTTTTATTCGCCAACTTCCTATCGCCCAACCAGGTGGGGCTTACTAATGTGCTGTTAAATGCCTCTGTATTATATGCACAATTTGCTGCCCTAGGTATTCCCATTATAAGTAATCGTTTTTTTCCCTTTTTCAATAACAAAGAAAAACAACACAATGGTTTCTTTTTTTGGGGAAATGTGTTAGTTTTTATAGGGTTTATGATAACAACCCTGTTCTTCTTTTTATTTAAGCCCATTATTATCAGGCAGTTTATTGATAATTCACCCATGATAGTCGATTACTATTATTACCTTATACCCCTTGCTCTTACATCTGTTTACTTTCAATTTTTTGAAACCTATTTACGATCGCTGCTCAAAACAGTCGTACCTACTTTCTTAAATGAAGTCTTCTCGAAAATATTAGTCACGATAGTAATAGCTTTATACGCTTTGAAGTGGATAAACTTTCACCAGTTTATACTGCTTTATGTCGGATGTTACTTTCTGATAACATTTATACTTTTAGTTTACATCATTTTCCTGAAACAGTTTTTTTTACTACCTGGAAAAAGCAATATGTATAAGCGTTTATTGAAACCCATACTGCTTTACGGAGCATTTACTATCCTTTCTGTTTTAGGCAGTTCAATACTCATGCAAATTGACAGTTTGATGATAGCTGCCAAGCTGGGGTTGGCGCAAACGGGTATATACGGCACTATCTTTTTAATTGCCACTGCATTAACGTATCCATATCGTTCTATTCAGCGCATAAGTTACCCACTTGTTGGACGGTTATGGAGAAACAGGGATATGAAGGCTGTTGCAGATTTGTACACTAAAACAACCCTAACAATGATGATTATAGGGGGTGGACTCATTTTACTTTTATGGGGAAATATTGATAGCATTTTCCGGTTTATACCAAAAGAGTATTCTATAGCGCGCTATTCGTTCTACCTACTCTGTTTTGCCAAATATTTCGACATGATTATGGGACTGAATGGCATTATAGCTGTTACCTCAAAAAAATATAAATACGATTTGTATTTTTTATTGTTCTTGGTAATATTAACTATTGTTTTAAACCTTCTGCTCATACCCATGTATGGTATTACAGGAGCTGCTATGGCAGCCATGATAAGTCTTGTTATTTACAACCTGATGCGCATGTTTTTTGTATGGTACAATTTCAAAATGCAACCTTTTAACCTCGATTGCCTATGGGTGTTATTAATTACCATTGGCACCTTATGCATTATACACTTTATCCCGTTTATCATTAACAAGTACATAAGTATTTGTATCAATTCCATTATAATTGCGGTGATATATGGAGGTGTCATGCTCTTCTTCGGTTTTTCACCCGAAATGAATAATATCGTATATAAATATACCAAGTGGTCCAGGCTTAAACGAGACTGAGAGGCAGGCGGAATCAGCATATTTTAATAATTTTAGCATTTCTACGTTAGCATTCTAACTATTTCCATTGTTCATCTTGAAACATACAAGTCTGTTTGGCATCTTATTCTTATCACATATAGCAACCGCGCAGGTATCTAAAAAACTATTACCTCCTGCTAAAAAATTACTATTACAAGTAGTAAATGTGGATTCGGCCAGCAATAAAGATTTCAAAATGCCAGATTATGGTAAAGAATATACAAACCCGGCGGAACGATTACAAGCATTACAAATACTGATTGGAAACATCCATGATGCCTCATACCTCACTGCAACCATTGACAGTACCATCCACGACAGCACTAAGCTTACGGCTTTTCTTTCCCCCGGCAAACCCTATAAATGGGCTCATCTGCATACGGGAAATGTTGCTGAAGTAGCTATTAATTTATCGGGCTACCGCAATAAATTATTTCAAAATAAACCCCTCTATTTTAAAGCAGCAGCAGGGTTGATGAATGCCATTCTAGCTTATTATGAAAATCACGGATATCCTTTTGCAAGGATAAATTTAGACAGCCTACAAATAAATGGAAATACAATTTCGGCATCGCTGAATGTGGACAAGCAGAATGTAGAAACTATTGATAGCGTTGTTGTGAAGGGAACGCTCAAAATTTCGTCAAAATACCTCTATGGATACTTAGGAATTAAACCAGGCGACCTGTATGATGAATCGAAAGTAGCGGCTATTGAAGTACGCATAAAGGCATTGCCTTTCCTGGTGGAAACAAAGCCCCTGCAAGTATTATTTATAAAAGATAAAGCCAGCATATTGCTCTATCTTTCCCGCAGGAATGCTGACCAGTTTAACGGCATTATCGGCATACTACCCAATAATACAGGAAAAGTAACTATAACTGGCGATGTTACATTACAACTGCAAAATGCCTTCCATCACGACGATGAAATTGGTTTTCATTGGCAGCATTTACAACCACTAACTGAAAACCTGACTATCAACTTCAGCTATCCTTATTTGTTTCAAACACCCATCGGAATTGATGAAAATTTTAAACTCTTTAAGCAAGATACTACCTATCTTCAATTAGATAATAAATTAGGATTCAAGTATCTTTTTATAGGAGGCAATTATTTAGAGGTGTATTACGAAAGTATTGTCACTAGCCTCTTATCTACTGTTGCCCTGCAAAATCTTGCCAGCCCTCCCCCACCCTACACCGATGGTACAACCGATTTATATGGAATAGAATATAAAGTACGTAAATTAGACTATATCTATAATCCGCGAAAGGGATATGATTTAACCGGTTCAGTAGCTGTAGGAGAGAACACTATTCGTGAAAACTCTGCTGTTAGTCCTGATGTTTATGCAGGCCTGCAACTCAATTCAGTTGAATACCGTGGCACCCTTCAGGCCGATTATTATATCCCGGTCGCCACCCGAGCCGCTATTAAATGGGAAGTAAATGGAGGTTATATACAAGACCCCTCTCTTTTACTGAATGACCTTTACCGTATTGGAGGACTGGAAATATTACGAGGATTCAATGAACAATCGATCTACGTTTCGCAATATGCTGTAGGAACTATAGAATTCCATTACCTGCTGGAACAAAACTCATTCTTTTTCCTATTCTACGACCAGGGATGGTGCCGGGAAACGCTTGCATCTTCCATTCAGTATTTTAATGATACACCATCCGGATTTGGCGCCGGAATGGATTTTCAAACTAAAGCAGGCATTTTTTCCCTTTCTTATGCTATAGGTAATAGCATAGGGAATCCTTTTAATTTTGGAACAGGAAAAATAAATTTTGGAATAGTAGATTATTTTTAAAAAATAACCTTGCTCAATATGGGCAGATTAATGGGAGGAATGATGCTCTCCGCTATGGTCAATATCATCCTTAATAAGGAAATAAAAACCTGCTAAAAAGCCTACACCTGTAAAGAATACGCCAAAAACACTTAATCCATGAGCATCCGCATCCACGTCAAGGACGGCATAACGGAAAGGAAGTAAAAAAGTAACTGCAAAAATGGCGATGGCAATAAGTTGGCTCTTTTTCATGTGATTAAGTTTTCTTTCGGGGGCAAAAGTAATAAAAATTTAATCTGTACTCTGTTGGAAATACAGCCTACCCGAAATATTTCTCATCAAGCTCGTCCTCAACACCTTCTGGCACTATCTTATCCGAATAAATAAGCTTTAATATCAGTTCTTTATATATATCACCTTCATCCATGGAAACATTTCCCAACCCTTTTGACTTGAGATCGTATTCCTTAAGAATATGCATAATTTTTTGAAGTGATGTTATGGGATAAAGCCTGGCTGCACTTATATAGTCCTTCACAAAAAATGGAGATACCCCCAACCCCGCAGCTACACTATTGGGTGATTTATCTTTAAGCGTATGGTAAATAAGCAGCTTGCTGAAATAGCTGTATAGTGCGCCCATACTCACCACGAAGGGGTTGTCTTTGGTATTCGAGGCGAAATAGTCAATAATGCGAATCGTTTTTTCCGTATCTCTGCTGCCTAATGCATTCTGCAACTCAAATACATTGTAATCTTTACTGATGCCAATGTTTTGTTCAATGTCGTTTATGGTAATTTCAGCCGGAGCCTTGACATTAAGCATCATTTTATTCAGCTCATTCGATATTTTGCTCAGGTCGTTCCCTAAATATTCTGCCAGTAGCGCGAGCGCTTTATGCCCTATAGTTAACCCCTTATCTTTTAAATAATTTTCTATCCATGCCGGAACCTGGTTATCATAAAGCTTTTTCGATTCAAAAAAGACCGCGCTTTTATCTAACTTTTTAGCAAGCGCCGTTCGTTTATCAAGCGTTTTATATTTATAGCAAAATACCAGTACAGTTGTTTTCTGAGGCTTATCCAGGTAAGTGCTTAATAAATTCTCCTTTTCATCGTCCTTATCTTTTTTACCTTCTCTTGTGCGGGGCATCAAATCTTTCAAATCCTGGGCTTCCTTCACAATAATAACCTGGTGATTGGCCATCATAGGAAAGCGATAGGCTGCATCTAATACTGTGGCCAGGTTATTTTCGCGTCCATAAAAAACAAACTGGTTAAACTCCCTTTCGGTTTCATCAAGCACTCCTTTCTCTATTGCATTGCTGAGCATATCTATATAAAAAGCTTCTTCACCACAAAAAAAGTAGACCGGGTGGAAAAGCTTTTTCTCAATATCAGCTATGATGTCTTTATAGTTCATTGGATAAATTCGCCCCCAAATTTAGTTTTCTATGTAATAACTACATTTGTATTTATTAACAATCATGTCCACCCCATCTTTATCGGACCTCCCTATTCTTAATTTCCCCCACTACGAATTCCGTATTATGGAAGAAAAAGGGCAGTTGAAAATTTTTGACCTTGTCCGGAAGAAATACGTGGCTTTAACCCCTGAGGAATGGGTGCGGCAGCATCTTATTCATTACCTGCATAAAGATAAAGATTACCCGCTGGGGCTGATGATGGTGGAAAAGGAATTCAAATTACATACACTAACTAAGCGTGCCGATATTGTGGTTTGCAGCCGCGACGGCAATCCGCTTTTAATGGTGGAATGCAAAAGCGCTAATGTGGAAATAACCCAGGATGTTTTGGACCAAATTATGCGGTATAACTTAATAATGAATGTTGCGACTGTGATACTGAGTAATGGCTTAAAGCATTTCTGCTTTCAATTAGATACTCCTAATCAGACCTATATAGCATTGGCTGAAATACCCCGGTGGGAAAAGCAATAATTATGTGTTGGATACCACTCTGATAACATTCTTTTTTGTATTAATTAATCGTTAAATAACCGCAAACACTATCACATCTATTTGATAGGGCTTTAAGTTTGCTTCCGCAAAACTAAAAACCATGGTTAAAAAATATTTTCTGCCGCTTGCATTGTTCTTCGCAGGCATCTTTTCGGCTAATGCGCAATATGCCGATATCCACGACTTCAACGGAACAGCAGGTTCAATCCCTCAAGGCTCATTAATTCTTGTGGGTAATAAACTTTACGGCATGACCTACCAGGGAGGAGCCAATAATGATGGATGTGTATTTTCTGTTGATACTAACGGAAGTGATTATAAAGATATTCTTGATTTCGCTGGCTCGAATGGAAAGTATCCTTATTTCGGAAAGTTAGTCTGTTCCGGTGAAGTGTTGTATGGCATGACCGGCTCGGGCGGATCAAATAACGATGGCTGCATCTTTTCTGTTGATACCAACGGAAGTCATTATAAAGATTTGCACGACTTTA
>JABDCH010000020.1 GCA_013288205.1 Bacteroidota bacterium
AAGCCCTATCGGTAGGCGATGCATCGTTCCAGAAAAAAAGCTTGAAAAAGATAGAACAAGTTTCGGAGCATGGAAGAACCGTGTTATTTGTAAGCCACAATATGGGACAGATAAGTAACCTTTGCACCCGCGCCATATTGCTGGAAAAGGGAAAAATAGTAAGCCAGGATTCACCATCCAGTATTATTAAAATGTATTACTATGACAGGAAGGGTGAATCAGATGCCCCTATGGTATCTTTTGAAGATAAGAAAGATGGGGCATTCCATATTCAGTCGGTAAAAGTGCTGAATGATAAAAATGAGTTGAGCAAGCAATTTGCGCACAATGAAGCAATAACATTAGAAATTGTTATAAATAAACACTCACCATTAACGGATGTTTTGCTTGGAATACATGTTTCAGATGAATTTGATAAGCGGATTTTCACTTCTGAATTCTCAGTCTCTGATAAATTTAAGGAAGAGCAGACTAAAACTTTTAGAATGATTATTCCACCTGTAACTCTCACCCCTAATACATATACATTTTCAGTAGGGCTTCATGTCCCTAATGTTCAAATACTGGAAGAGCATAAAGAAATTTGTCCCGTAACCATATATGATAACGGTTCTGAGTTTTCGCGCTATCAAAATGCCAACTATGGGTGCGTTTTTGTAAAGTGCGATTGGCAATATTAGGAGTGCGATTGGGCATTAACATAATGAGCAATGATTAGGTTTATTTCCCGTGTTAGGAGTTTTTTACGCAGAAGGCGGGCAAATAAGATGCTTGCAGCTTCTAGAAGAACGCGTAAGCATGACACGCTTTTGCTTAAACTGGACAAGGTAGGCGACTACATTTTATTCAGGAATTTTATTGAGGAAACCCGCAAAAACATCCACCCTACCGGACAGTTAATTATGTGTGGAAATATTGTCTGGAAGGAATTAGCAGAGAAATTGGATGGAGAATTTGTAGATGAATTTATTTGGGTTGATCCGGCTATGCTGGAAGATGAAAAAAATAGAATTAAGTTATATAAGCAATTAAGAAAGACCCGTTGCAACAAGATAATTTACTGTGCATATTCTCGAACCAATGAGGTTGATTACGTAGTATTACGAAGCGGTGCAAAAGAGAAGGTGGCATTCTATGGAGATGAAACCAATATATTGCCTGTGCATAAAAAAGAGAATGATGCTAGATACAATTTACTTGTACCAAGCCCGGCGGAATGCTTATTTGAATTTAACAGGAACAAATTGTTTTTTGAATATATCTTCAACACAAAAATTCAAATAGATAAGCCATATATAAAGGCAAAACCGGGTACTGAGAATATAAGCAATCCGTATATAATGATATTTCCTGGAGCCGGACACGAAGTGAGAAGATGGTCCACATCTAATTTTACCCGGCTTTGTGTTGCTCTCTTTCAATCATACAAATTGCCTATTCATGTTTGCGGCAGTAAAAACGAATTCCATTATGCAGAAGAAATTGTAAGCCGAGACGGCTCATTTGTAATAAATGATGCAGGCAAATATTCACTCTATGAAACAATCGGAATAATTAAAAATGCAGCATTAGTAATAACGAACGATTCAGGCCCGCTTCATATATCCCTGGCAATTGATGTCCCTGTACTTTGCATATCAAATGGAAACCATTTTGAGCGATTTTGTCCATATCCCTCTGATATGAATATGCCATTGGCAGTGGTTTTTCCTGATGAGTTTGAATCAAAAATGAAAACTGATGAATCACGGATTTCCTTGCGCTGCAAAGGTTCCGAAATAGATATCAATACAATTACAGCGGATAAAGTCCTTCATACTTTAAAAACCAGTAACCTCATAAGGCATGACTAAGATTTCCATCATAACTATTAATTTAAATAATAAGGCAGGTCTGGAAAAGACAATTATGAGTGTAATTGGACAGACCTATACCGACTTTGAATATATGGTAATTGATGGAGGGTCGGAAGATGGGAGCGTTGAAGTTATCACCCAAAATCAAGATAAAATAACCCAATGGATTTCTGAAAAAGATACCGGCATATACAATGCTATGAATAAAGGGATAAACATGGCCAAGGGAGAATATTGTTTATTTTTAAATTCAGGAGACTACTTGTATACCCCTGAAGTTTTAAAAGATGTATTCAGTCTTCCATATGCACAAGATATTATTTATGGTGATATGATGATAGACAGGGACATTGGTGAACTGGAATACGGACATTCACCCAACCCATTAACTTTTGAAGGAATGATAGCAGGTACATTATGGCATCCTGTATCATTTATCAAAAAAAGTCTGTTTGGTAAATATGGGATGTATAATGAAGAGTTAAAAATAGTTGCCGATTATGAGTTTTTTCTCAAGGTACTCTTCATACATAACGTATCATACAAATATGTCCACATTCCGATTTCTGTTTTCAAAACAAATGGCATCGGGTCTTTAGAAAAGTATGATGCATTGCATAGGCAGGAAAAGTTATCTGTGCAGCTAAAATACTTCTCCCCATTAGTAATAGATGGCGCTAATCGTTTTAATGAGTTGAAAAGAAGTGAAGTAATTTCTGCAGGCAACTGGTTAAGGGGAAAGCCTATGCTATATAAAATAATGCTTAAATTATATAAAATAGTAAAAGCGCTTTAAACGAAAAATGGACTTTAAACAATTATATAAAGATATTATCGGGCTTAACTATGGCTCATTTAGTGCACGATGGCGTAAACTTAAAACAATGCCGACTATTGTTAAACATGCTTTAATATTTGGACTTGGGATAAACCTTGAAAATACAAAAAAAATAAAAAAAATTCCAATCATTATTAATAACCGGAACCGGTATACTTATTTGCTTCAGGTTATTAGCTGGCTTGAAAAAAATGGATATGCAAATATTTATATTATCGATAATGCGTCCACCTATCCGCCGCTGCTCGATTATTATTCTGCAACAAAATATAAAGTATTTAGGTTAAAAGAAAACATTGGACATTTGGCGTTATGGCAAACAGGAATAATTAAACAGTTTGTAAATAATTATTATATTTATACTGACCCAGACATATTGCCAATTGAGGAGTGCCCCGGAAACGTGATGGAAGTTTTTATGCAAATATTGAAAAAGCACGAGGAGATAGAAAAGGTAGGATTTGGATTGAAAATTGATGACCTACCCGATTACTATGCCCATAAGAAAAAAGTGTTGGATTGGGAAGTACAATTTTGGGAAAAACCAATTGAAAAGGATTTGTATGATGCCCATATTGACACTACATTTGCCCTTTATCGCCCTTTTACTGATAAAGGGCCTGCAATAAAATCATATAGAACAGGAGGTGAATATATGGCGCGTCATTTGCCATGGTATGAAGATTCTAAAAATCCGACAGAAGAGAATATCTATTATAAAAATCATATTAAAAAAGGAGCTTCACATTGGATAAATGCGGAAAGTGAACCAGATAATTGAATAATTACCTTAACGAAAATCTATTGAAATCTATCTGTTTTTTTAGCAGCTATTATAATGGGAGCAATATTCCCAACTATGTTGAGTTTTATTTGTTGGAGTTAAAAAAGCATTTTTCGGAGATTATATTTATTACAAATGAAAAGCAACTTTCGGTAGCTGACGAACAATTTTTCAGGAACCAAAATATCGAATTGATGAATGTGAAGAACGAAGGCTTCGATTTCGGTATGTGGTATAAGGCTTTTCAGCGCTATGATGTTACCAAATATGACCGGGTGGGTTTAATTAACGATTCCAGCATTTTGTTCAGGAACCTGGACGATTTTTTTGATTGGACAATTAAGGAACCTTCCGATTATTGTGGAATAATTGATTGCAACCTTCATAATTATCATGTGCAATCGTATTTTGTAATCATTAATAAGCGTGCAATTCCATTGGTGAAAGACTATTTTGATAGAAGTGGAATTATTACCAATTTCAAACAGGTAATTATGGTATACGAGATAGGATTGAGCACATACTTGGTTAATGCAGAGATGAGTGTAAAGGGATATTTTTCTTTTAAAGATGCAGATGTTGGCAACCCTTCGTGGATGAAGGCAAAAGATCTTATTAAAAATGGATTTCCATTAGTTAAAAAGAAGATTATTGCGCGTAATTATGGTGAATCTGATTACAAAGGCCTAGTAGCAGGAGGTTTTGACCCATATCCTTCGCACTATTTTAAGCTAATAAGGCAAATAATAGGTAGAGATGAGACTAATAGAATATTTGCCGGTGTAACCCAAAGCAAGGGTTTGTGGGGTGAAATAGAATTTCATACTATTTGCATTATTGCCAGATTATACGGAGCATTGAGAAGGAGTTATCGTAAAATAAGAAGTAAGAACCATTAACAGTATTCCATATTTCAAGATTCCATGATACATTTCATTAAAAGAATGATGAACCTTATAAAAAATATGATTTCCGATATCATGTCAAAGTCTTATGCGACTTTCCTGCCCAAGCAGCAACTTATAAGTATTTGTATATTAACATGGAACCGGTCAACGTTTTTGGAGATGTGTTTCGATAATTTATTGGGAAAATTATATTACACTAATAATGTTGAAATAACTATAATGTGTGATGGCGAGAATAATCAAACTGACAAAGTTTTAGAGAAATACAAGGAGAACAGCAGAATTAGGGTAGTGAGAAATAAAACACATATCGGCTTAAATGCTTACAAAAAACTATTCAGGATGTTGAAAGGCGATTATATTATTGTAATAGATGATGATGTGCTTGAATTACCTTCCCATTTTGACAAGACTATGGTTGAGTATTTAAACCTGTATCCCGATTACGGGTTTTTAGCGCTGAATGTTATTCAGAATGAATTTACAAATGGAGCAAAGCCGGATGAGTCCCATTATAAGGATGATGTAAGACATGATGGAATTGTTCAAGAAGGTCCTGCAGGGGGATGGTGCTCTTGCTTTCGCAGACGTGATTATAGGAAAATCAGGAGTATATTCAACTTTAACACCCTCAGCATGAAACAAAGTCAGGATGGAGTTCTTTCAGGATTGTTTGGGAAGTACCTCAAATTGAAAAGAGGGATAATCAAGAATGCTATTTGCTTCCATGCCTCCGGTCCCTACTACGCCAAAAAATTTGGTTATTTAAAAACAGAGATTGAGAAATATCAAAGTAGCAATCTTCCTTCATTTGTTGAACACTATAAAACTTTTCTTGATAAATAGATGTACTTGAATATTGCTATAACGGATTTTAAGCATGGGTAGTAGAATGAACAACCCATTTATAAGTATTTGCATACCTACCTATAATGGGGAGAAGTTCCTCCATGAGTGCATTAATTCAGCCATTAACCAATCATATCACTATATTGAAATTATTATTGTAGATGATGGTTCAACCGACAAGACATACGATATTATAGGGGATTATGCAGCAAAAGATTCCAGGATAAAAATCTTCCGGAACGAAAAAAACCTGGGACTGGTAGGCAATTGGAATCGTTGTATGGAGCTTTCTTCGGGCGGATGGATTAAGTTTCTTTTTCAAGATGATTACTTCGGGCTCGATTGCATTGAAACGATGGTAAATGCCATTTCAACGGATGATAAAATAATTGCTTCGCAACGCTGTTTTGTGTCAGATGATCTTGGAAAAGAGCCTTCCATAGATAATATTATAACCTTCCAGAAGCTTGGGGTTATTTCACCAGTGCCGGTGCATCTGACACCTCAAAAAATAGCATTGTTTACAGTGCAACATATTTGCCTCAATTTCATTGGTGAGCCCACCGTGGTCATGTTTAAAAAGGATGTTATAAGTGAGCTGGGCACTTTTAATCCTGACCTGATACAGATATGCGATTTGGAATACTTCCTCCGGATAGCCAGTAACTATGGGTTAAAATACATACCTCAACAGCTGACTTATTTTAGGCTGCATAAAGATTCCACCTCTGCATCGAACATTTCAAAACGATTTTTTTTAATCAATAACACTGACCCGCTTATTGTCGTGCACCAATTGCTGTATGGGAGATTATTCAACCTTTTTAGGAGCAACCTGGGTATATTGCAAAAAATAAGGATTAAGCTATTTTTTTCAATACGTGCCTATGAGGCTTGTCGAATTGCGATGCATTCGACAACTGAAAATCGCAGTATATTTGATAGTCTTACAAATAAGTATCCATTTATTTATAGGTTTAGTAAAGGAAACATCATTACTTATATACTGCTAAAAATAACTACGGTAAGAAGATCCATCCGAAAAGGGAAAAACTTATAAATTACAAAATGCAAATAACAAAGCCCGCTTATCTTAAGAAACGAATATTACTATTCGTCATTCCTCTATATGCTGTTATAGTATGCATTATTTTCTTTAATAAATTCTACCCGTTCTACATGAGCCAGCCCGATCCATGCTACATACACTTATTCAATGGTATGAACCTGGCGGGTGGACACATGGAAATAGGTAATATAGATAATCCAGGTATTACTATACAGTGTTTTGCGGCTATTGTTATTTTTATAAAGCATGTATTTTCTTCTTCTCACCTTCCGGTTTACCAGGATGTGATACTAAATCCAGAGAGTTATTTATATGTATGTAGTTTGTTGTTAATTACCTTCTTAATTGCCGGTAATTATTGGGTAGGCTCATATGTATTTCGCCACACCGGAAGCCCAGGTACGGCTATGGTTTTTCAACTTGTTCCTTTAATTCATATTGGTATCGTACAAAGAGTTGTTGTGCTGGGCCCTGAATCATTTATTATCACTGTGTCGAGCTTTTTTATGGCATATCTATATTGCAAGTGTCTTGATAATAGGACACTCAAAAAGAAGCAAATCACATACAGAACGGTTATAGTCTTCGCCATATTTTCCGGATTCTTAATTGCAACTAAATATACCTGCGCTCCTGTTATTATATTGATTTTATTCTTCCTGCAGAACAATAGACAGCGGCTCTTATATGTAGGCATGTCTGTTCTCTCATTCCTGTTTTTTATTATACCTGCGCTTCCAAAATTTCAAAATATGTATCATTGGATATGGGCTCTTTTCAGTCACGATGGAATATATGGCGCCGGAGAACAAAGGGTGGTTAATCCTTCGCTATTTCTGAAAAACCTTAAAGACATATTTCTGACCGATATCATTTTCACTTCAATGTATGCAATTATTTTTGTGGCATTTATAGTGGCATTAATTAATCGCAAAAGAACACAAGCAATGCCCCTGCTTCCCCTCATTACAGGGGTTTGGGTTTCTATAACAACCCTTATCTTAGCGGTGGCAAAACATTGCGATTTCCATTATCTCATTTTTGCTGAATGTTGCTTTCCGCTCGGATTAGTAATAGCTTACAAAATATTCTCGGGTTTCCTAAGTCCTTTAATAAAGAGTTTTGAAAAATATAAACAGAAAATAGCCTACTCTCTTTTTGCAGCAACGTGCCTGTTTTTGGTTATTGAAAAAATCAGGTACATCCCACTTCATAAATATCAGCCCGTTGGCATAAGTAATTATGTGGATAAATATAAAACAGTGCCGCTTATTATTTGTGTTAATGGGATAGCAGCATGTGAACGTAAAGAAGCTGCCCTCTATTTGGGTTATATATATTCCGGCGGACTCCGGTCTACTTATTTTTCTTTCCTGCAAAATATTTACCCGAATACATATCTTTATTCAGTCGATTTACAGGCTTTAATATATTGGGAGCAAACGATTCCGTTAGCTTCACTCGCCGAGAAAAATAAAAAAGTGCTTGTTTATTTAAAAGGATACGATGAAGCAAAACAGCAAAACCTGCTACATCAATTTTGTGCAAATAATAGAAATTTCGGAACGGGCCAATGCAGTGAACAATTGATATTTAAAGATGTAAAAACATTGCAAAGCATATATATGATAAATAATGCAAACGAGTAAAAATGATTTTATAAATTGATGTTGTGAAGCCCGATGTAAGCGTAGTAATAGTTAGTTATAATGTGCGAGCGTACCTTTGTAGCTGTATTGATTCATTACTTATGCAAGAAGGGCCTACTACCGAAATTATAGTAGTAGATAACCATTCAACCGATGATACAAAGGAAGTAATAACAAATAAATATCCATCGGTAAGATTTATAGCAAATATTGATAATAAGGGATTTTCAGCCGCCAATAACCAGGGAATTAAAGCAGCTTCTGCAGAAATAATACTATTGCTTAACCCTGATACGGAGCTACCTGATACGGCTACGTTAAAAGAAATAAAAATATATATAGATGCAAATCCGGATACAGCCATAATGGCTCCACGTCTGCTGAATACCGATGGTTCTTTCCAACCTTCATTCTGGGAGTACAAACCTATAAAAGATACCTTGCTTCAATTGATAGGAGCCGGAAGTTTACAAAAAATGAAACAACCTGTTATACCAACGGCCATACAGGTTGCGTCAGGTGCTGCATTGATTTTCAGAAAAGCACTTATAGGCGAGGTAGGAGGGCTGGATGAAAATATGTTCTGGATGGAAGATATTGATTTTTGCTATAAGGCTTGGAAAAAAGGGAAGAAAATTATATTTCATCCCGGCATCAAAATAATACATCATGGAGGTAAAAGCTCTGTGGGAAATGAAGTAATCACTATTCCCAACCAGGTAATAAGTAAAATCAAGTTTTCAAGGAAGAACGATCCCGCACTTTTATTTTATGCGGTTAATTTGTTGAGCCTGTTTTTTATAATTAGCAGGCTCCTCATATTTGCAGTGATTTCTTTAATAAGCAGCAGGTTTAAATACAAGCGAAAGGCTTATCTAATTACGCTTAAAAGATATTTCAGACTGAATTTGAAAGGAGATAATACAATAATAACGCAATAAATAGGGTTGCTTATTGCGTAGGTTTATCAAATAATGGGAGAGAAGCATCCCTGAACTTTTTACCCCAAGTATCCCAATTAAGAGTGCTCTCAAATAAATCTCTCGATTGACTTACTAGGGCCGTATATCTTTTTTGATTGCTAAAAATACCTGCAATAACTTTTGCATAATCTTTGCCGGTTGCCGAAACAGGCAGCAAAAAACCATTTTCACCATCTATAACCGCTGAAGATATTCCACCTGTGTCAGTTGTTACCGATGGAACCCCAAAAGCAGATGCTTCGCAGAAAACAATGCCAAAGCACTCTTTCCTGGTGGGTAAAATAAGAAAGTCTGAATCCCAAAACAGGGCATCTAATTTCTTGCTTTGCTCAGCGTCGTTTTTGTTTATATAAGGAATTACGTGCAGTTTGGGGTGCGTGTATTTGGCCGGTGGGACACATCCGCAGATGGTAAGTTCCGCATCAATTCCCATGCGAATAAGCTCTGTTAAGGTATCAAATGCCATATCTCCTCCTTTTCGTGCCCAGTCAACCCCAAGCCATAAAAGGCGGCATGTTTTTGTAAGCTGTTTTGTCATAATCATTTCTCTGTCCGGGGCATGTTCCAGGTTTGCGCCGAAAGGAATCGTGAACACTTTTTCCGGGTTTATATGAAAGTCATGGATGGCAGAATCGCTTGCCCACTGCGATGAATAGATGAGCAAAGAAGATTTGCTTAATGCTGCCTGTTCAATGGCGAGGGTTTCTTTTCTCGAAAATTCGTATAGGTTGGTTAAAGCAGGGTAATATTCCATTGTATTTTGCACGGTAGAGTCGCCTATATGGATAATGGGCACATCTGTTTCAAGATAAGGAATGAAAGTGGAGCGTGCCGGAATAACTATTAGATCATATCGGTTCTTTTTGAGTTGCTTGTTTAATACTGAGGCATAAGCTTTTGCGAGCAGATAGCTATGGCGGTAATTATATCTTTTATGAAATATTTTTTGGCTGAGCCCTGTAGCTATTTTCCCAATCCAGGTGGCAAAAAAAGGTTCTATAGGTCCGATGAGTGTTACATCGCCTACATGCTGCTGAAGAGCATGATACATAAAGTAAAATGTTCCTGACCACGAACGCCTGTCCTTAGTATACTGTGCAGTTATAAAAGCTATTTGAGGTCTTTTTCCAAGCATAAACTAATACAAAAGTAGGAATATGAGCAGAACCTGGTCAAAAAACGGTAGAAAGGTTTATCTTTGAACCCATATTATTGCACGATAAAAGACGGATGAATGCATGTGTTTTTCTCCGGAAAATAAACAATGATTTTATTACATCGGAATATATTTCATGTTTAATTTGAAATGTGACAATGTTATTATAAATGAAAAAAATATTAATACTCAGCAATGCTAATTCTTCCCACACCTTAAAGTGGGTACTGGGTATTTTATCTAAGGGATATAAGGTTAAAATATTTTCACTTACACCTTATCCAGGCGGAGTTTTAGCAGACAAGGGAGCAAGTATTTTTTGTGCTTCTTATGCCGGCAAAAGAAAGATTTTGTACCCCCTTGCAGTAGATGAACTATGGCAGGTGATAAAGGAATTTAAGCCCGACATTATTCATGCACACTATGCTTCCAGTTATGGGCTGCTTGGGGCTTTGTCCCGCGTTCACCCTTTTGTGCTTTCCGTATGGGGCAGCGATGTATTCGATTTTCCGAACATAAGCGCTATTCATAAGCGGATATTTAAATATAACCTGAAAAAGGCTGATAGGATATGTTCCACGAGCCATGTTATGGAAAGGGAAATAAAAAAATATACCGATAAAGATGTTAGTATAACCCCCTTCGGTGTAGATTTAAACTTGTTCAGGCCAATGCATGTTCATCATGCATTCAAGGAGAATTCCATTGTAATAGGAACAGTTAAAGCCCTTGAAACCAAATATGGGATGGAATACCTCATTGATGCATTTGCCCTGTTGAAAAAGCGGTTGAAAGGCTACCCACTCAAATTGCTTATCGTAGGTAAAGGAACCCTGGATGCTGAATTAAAAGCAAGGGTAAGTAACCAGGGGATTGAAGGTGATACCATTTTTACCGGGTATATCAACCCAATTGAAATTCCATCTTATCATAACATGCTTTCCATTGCTGTTTTTCCATCGATAGATGACAGCGAAAGCTTTGGTGTAGCAGCCGTAGAGGCCATGGCTTGTGAAAAACCTGTTATAGTAAGCAGGGTGGGTGGATTACCCGAAGTGGTTGAAGATAATGTTACCGGGCTGATAGTTCCACCTAAGGATGTTGAAAAGCTGGCCGACGCCATAGAAAAGTTAGTGAAGGAAGAACAATTGAGGATTACGCTCGGAAAAGAAGGCAGGAAACGCGTAGAAAGGCTTTACAGGTGGGAAGATAACCTGGAAATTATGCTTGGTATTTATGAAGAAATTCTCGCTTCGAAAAACTAATTGGCATTTACATTTACAACCGGTGTATGGTCGCTTAACTTATCCAATTCAAGGATAGTCGTCATCCCGTCTTCACTTTCCCTAAACATGCGGCTGAATTTGCGATGAAATAATATTTCATGGTAGGTGTACGAACTCCGTTGTTGTACCATATCAGAAAATACATCATCAAATCCCCTTATCAGCGCATAAATCTCCACATCGGCATGTTTCATATCTTCCTCAGTATATCCATTCAACGGACTATTTTCATCCAGCGGATGAACAACCGTCCAGCTCATTGGCAGGCTCTCTACCCTTTCGCGCTCTAATGACAGGGCATAATATTGATAGGTAAATTCACCGTTTTGGTCTACCTTCATACCCACATTCACTTTCAATTCCACATCGGTAAGTGAGTGATTATTCTTGAAATTAACAAATCGGAACATTAAAGCTGTTTTACCTTTATAGGGGCTTATGAGCGCATGTTCACTGAATATGAGATATGCTTTAGGTCTTGCAAAACGCCCGTAAATTAAGCCGGTTGCAATGGCCAGCGATAATAACCCTATCAATGATTCAAGCGAAGCCACAATGTTTACTCCGTCGCCTACAGGGTTTACTCTGCCATAGCCAACGGTAGTTAAGGTTTGTGTGCTGAAATAAAATACTTCTTTAAATTTTGTCCATGGGTCGGAGTCTATCATGCCCTGCAACTGGTTAACCCCTACCAGTATATAAACAGACGTAAATAAAAGATTAATAACAACATAAAATACAAGAACTACCCCTATAAATTTCCAGCGTGGAATGGTGAGCATGGTTTGAAAGATGCTGAATCTTTTTATAAAACCTAACCCTGTTTTACGAAGGTTGAAGCTCCCGTCTTTATTTACAAAGCGGCTTGAGGCGGTATCGGCTTTATTGCTGAAACCGGTATCGTTATTTATTTTAACCCTCGAACCTAGTAGTCTGCTGTGATTTGCCATTTTTATGATGGATAATACACCTTATCAAATAAGATTTAGTACAAATGTATAATTCTATAGCAGATAATTCAACACCGGAGTGAATTATTTTCTGGTCGGAAACAGGTAAACAAAAAGTAATAAAACGGCTTATACTTTCATGGTATTAGTGTTTAGGCGGTAGCCTTTCCCATGTACATTTATTATTTCAATAGAAGTATCTTCTTTCAGATGTTTCCTGATTTTAGTTATATATACATCCATGCTCCGGGCGCTGAAATAATCAGTATTTCCCCAAATGTTTTTCAAAGCGACATCGCGGGGCAGCAAGTTGTTTTTATATTGGCATAACAGTTTGAGCAAATCATTTTCCCGGGGCGATAGCTGATGGGCTCCATGGGGACCTTCCAATTGAGACAGGTTTGTATCGAGCTTGTATTTGCCAAATGTAAATTCAACTGTTTTCGAGTGCCCATTAATAGCAGATGAAGTACGCTTTAATACTGCATTTATTTTAAAGATGAGCAGTTCCGAATCGAATGGTTTTACAATGTAATCGTCTGCTCCACATTTATATCCCGTTAGCATGTCCTCGCGCAACGCTTTTGCCGTTAAAAACAATAAAGGCATATTGGGTTTAAGCTGTTTTATTTCCGTGGCTAGTTGAAACCCGTTCATTTCAGGCATCATTATATCGAGCAGGCAAATATCAAAATGATAGGTGTTGAATGCTTTGAATGCCTCTATTCCATCCGTATACCAATATGTTTCAAAGTCATTCAACTCCAAATAGTTTTTCAGCAGCTCGCCGAAGCTGTTATCATCTTCTGCCAGTAATATTCTCCATTTTAATTCATTCATGGTATATTAGATATAGGTATTTCTATGCTTATGGTTGTACCTCTTCCTGCATCCGATTCTGCTTTTATAATGCCATGATGGGTTTCCACCACATTTTTCACAAAGCTTAGTCCCAATCCGAAGCCCTGTATATGCGATTGCTTGTAATAATCGGAGCGGTAAAACTTATCGAAAATATGGGGCAGGTCTTCTTTATTAATGCCAATCCCGTTATCGGAAAACTGGATGAGTAGCGTATTGGAATTTGAAAAAGAAATACGGATGCGAATAAGTAAATTGCTGTAAGAAAATTTTACCGAATTATCCACTAGGTTGCAAAACACCTTTTGCCAAAGCATTTCATTGCCATTTATCATAATGCTTTCGCGCGGGAAAGAGGTTTCTACTCTTGTATTTTTATTTTCCAGGATAAGTTTAAATTCATTTACGGTACGGGTAATGGTATCGATGATATTGAAAGATGAAAACTTGAGCGCCTGTGCTTCGTCCGCTAATGAATTCAGTAAAACAGTGCTGATGTCCTTATGCAATCTGGAGCTTTGTTCCTTGATGGAATGTGCTACTTTTCCAATCTGTTCATTAGTCATGATGCCACTTTTTTCTATCAGCATATCTGCTCCGAGCGATATACCTGCCAGAGGGGTTTTAATCTCATGCGACATGTGATTGATAAAATCATTTTTGGCAGCTAGTAGATTTTTATGCCGGATAAGTATTTGTATGGTATACAAGAACAGGATTAACAGGACGCTGATAAGAATAAGTGACAGCACGAAAGCCCACCACACATCGGAATGGATATAATTCAATTTTCCCGGAATGCTTACAAAAAGCAATATATTTCGTCCGAAGAGGTCATTTGGATATAGATTGATTTTATAACACTGCGATGTATCATAGAAGTGAGAGCTTTTATATACATACCTTCCGTTGGGTCGCAGCAGGGCAAAATAAAATGTATCAGGCAAGTTGTTTTCTGCCAGTTGACCTTGTATTAGTTTTTTAATATCGGCCGGTTTTACAAAAAGCGAATCGGGATTTTTCAGATGAATCATTTTCTGCACCAGTGTATCGATATTAGCTATCTTTTCAAGTTTCTCAGTTATCTGCTGCATCGGGTTCGCATCCATTTCTACCGTAGGATTATGGACATATACATATCCCGAATCGGGGTTTTCATAAAAAAACAGGCATTTTGCGGTTCTGCCGTTTTTATGTCTGAAACTTTGAACAGTTACCACCGTTCTGCCATTATGGCTTATTACACTTACGTTATTGGAAATATCAATAACCAGATTGTTAGCGCTGTCATGCGGGGTAGTAACTTTTTTATGAGGATGGAGGGGTTTCTTTGTATTTAATCTGGGGTTTAATATACTATCGAAACCAATTGCATTTTGCATAAGGCTAACATTCTCCTTTTGTTCGGTTTGTTTCACCACATTTTCAAGCGAACGGTAGGTTGCTGCATCAAATTGCTGGGCGTTTAATTCAATGGCCCTGCGTATCCACCAGGCCTGGATAATTATTATACCCACCAGTATGATGGCAAAAAGAACAGTTATAACAGTAGTAGTTTTGCTTTTCATCCATTCAAATCTATGATTTGTTCAGGAAGTTAATGGCTTCTTTAACACTTCTTTAACTCTTTTTAACCGCGCATTAACCAAAAACACTTATTTGAGAGAGTACTTTTGCCTCATAAAATTCAAATACTATGAAAACAAATATTTTCAAATTCAGTATGATTATCATAGGCTTGTCCGGGGCATTAAATGTCTCATCTCAGACATCATCACAGAAAAAAATATGTATTAGTATAGTTGAAATAGTTAATGGAAAAACGACTCATATTGATACTTGCTTTACCGGGATGAGTGATGAAGAGGTACAAAAGCAGTTGAATGCAATGGGTGTGAATGACATACAAATTGCAAAAGACAGAACAGCCTCTGCGAAAATAATAGTAGATAAAGTGATAAATGGAGTAGACAGCATAGCTAATCGTGTTATTGTAATAAATACGGATAAAAATGGCGGATCAGGCAGCAGTAAAGTGAAAGTAATTTCAGGCAATAGTAATGTGGTGGTTATAGGAGATGATGGATACTACTATACCACTTCTTCGGGCAATGAGAGTTCTGCACAAACGGAAATAATCTTAAATACGGAAAAAGATGGCGGCGACAGCAATCATAACGAAGTGAAAGTAATAGTCCTTCGTTCTATCACAGTGAATGATCTTTCTGATGCCGACAAGTTAAAAATCCGCAATGGTGTTAATTCAGAAACCGTTCCATTCTCCAATTTGAAAATATATCCGAATCCCGTTGCATCTACCCTGATGCTTTCATACAGTTCATCGAGCACGGAACCTTTACAAATAACTATTTATGATGAAAACGGAAAAATAGTCTATACTGAAATGGTGAATGAAACGGGCGGACAGGTAAATAAATCGATTTCATTAAGCGGATATGCGCCCGGCATATATTTTGTAAATCTTCTGCAGGGAAATCAGCAGGAAACAAAGAAGATAATCGTAGGGAAGTAGGTAGATTTGTTTTTCGTGTGAAAATAAGGCTTGCAAATTCTTGCGGGCCTTATTCATTTTTATGGCTTAGGTAACATTCTCTTAATATTACAAGAGTACTTTCGGGTACTTAAAAACTCCGCTATGAAATTTCATCCTGCCAGAATCAGTGTGTTTATTGGACTTACAGCCTTAATAAGCTTCTCATCATGTAATCGTAATCCGGTTATCGACCAATATACCTTTGTCGTTACCGGCGACGATCGCATAGCAGCTGCCGAAGATTCACTGCATCCTGAATACAATACTATTAATGTATACCAAATGAAGCGTCTTTTCAAGGAAGTTTCGGAAATGAAACCCTTGCCAAAGATGCTGATTTTCGACGGAGACCTGGTATTAGGGTACACTGGCGGAGATACCGTGAAACTTGCTAATGAATTGCGGGCATGGATAAAAATTTATAAAGAATCTCCTCTCGCATCTACATCGGTGCGCTTGATTCCTTTTGCAGGCAACCATGAAACATGCGAAAAAATTGGTTCAGGAAGAGTAGCCTATGCTTCCGAAGAAAGAACATTCGCGCGTGAAATGAAAGAATTTATTGCAGGAAATAATGGGCCGCATTATACCGGTTTAAGGCCCGGAACCGATAGTTTGATGAGCGACCAAAGCATGCTTACCTATTCATTTGATTTTGGTGGTGACCATTATGTGATTTTTAACACAGATGCTGTAGACCGCGAAAGCCACATACCTTATCACTGGCTCGAAAAAGATTTAAAACAGGCAAGAGAAAATGGGGCGCGTCACATTTTTCTGTTCGGGCATAAACCTGCATGGCCTACCACATTCAATACAGAAACAGGGTTGGATGATTACCCTGCTAACCGCGACAGCGCCTGGAATGTAATGGAAAGATACGATGCTGATGCTTATTTCTGCTCTCATTTCCATCTTTGGGATACCGTGCATCCTCATGCCGGAAAAACCTGGGAAGTAGTTTGCGGAAATGCCGGCGCTCCCTGCCCTAAAGATTGGATAGGTCCTTATTACGGCTACACAGTAGTAAAAGTTTATTCAAAAGTAGACCTTACCAGCATGGGCCGCGACTTGGATTTAAATACTTACACCGAGCCAAGAGACGATAAGGCTACCATGATTCGGGCCCAACTTACTATCCGGTAATTACCGGACCCATAGAAGCCGCAGGCTATTCAGATATTTTATAGCCGGGGTATGCAGGGTCTTGAGGCTTATCTACATATTTTATTCTTACTTTGAGTAACGGACGATTCATCTTCCTTGTAGTCTCCATTTCTTCCGGCAGGGCTTTAAAGTATATTCGTAATAATTGGTTCAACACGGCGGAATCGCCCTTGTCGATACTCATCAATGCTTTTTCCATCAGGGTATCTTTCATTTTTCCGAAACAAATGTCTTTTATATTCAGAACCTGTTGCTCGTACTTATCATCTTCTTTTAGCCACCGGTAGTGGCCTGGATAGATATATTGGCCATTTTGGCCGCTTTAGTAATATTGCCTGAATTAGCCTCGAGTGCTGTAATCATAGCCTGCTGGTACGTATGGTTCTTTCCTGGAGTTCCTTTTCCATGTATAATTTATTTATACAATTATAGACCATGGAATGGTACTCCGCAAAAGAGTCATTGACTTCTCAATGATTGCTTAATGGGTCTTTTGTATAGCATTTGCCCTGCATTTGTATAAGCAAAAAGAAATGTTAGGGTTCACAAAAAATCTGTCATCACTTACAACGCTTATCTGACCGGGGGTAGAGTAAGGTTTTAACATTTTCAATTTTAAGTAAAACCATAACATTTTTTTCCTCCATAATATCAATACTAATAGCATAAATAAAAAAACCCCCTTGCTTTTGGCAAGGGGGTTTAGGTCTTAGAAAGTTTTAAAACTTATCAACTAGTGATTGTTACCACCGCCAGTGCTTGGGTAGCAACCGATATCAGCGCTTGGCTGAGATACAATAAATCCGAAATGGGCATTACTATATACTGGATCAGACGTAACCTTGTTTGTGATGTTTACGAATGCTGAAAAGCTTGTAGTACCTTTTCCAATGGCAGGAGAATTAGCCTGAAGATGGAAATCGTAAGGAGTACCCCCGTCAGCATTACCAGTTGCTACTGAAGCAATCATAGAAAGGTTGCCATGTGCAGGGATATGCTCAGGTATAGGGAAGTTTTTAAACAGCGGAGGGTTTGCTCCTGCCAAAGCAATACTATCAGTACCAGGAAGATTAAGAATATCTCCAGCCGGATTGCTGGTTGGATCATAGAAATTCTTAGGTAAATTTAATTGACCGGACGAAGGTATAACATAAGCAATACCTTTTAGTCCACTTCCTGCAGCATAGTCGAAAAATTGAGCCACTTCATGTGTGGAATCGGCATAAACGTAATTGTTGCTGTAAAACAGGTTGTTTGTATCGGGCCAAGGTATTTGATTTTCCCCATTTCCAATCCGGATGCCGGTACGGCAATTTACTATCAGGTTATTGTAGCATGTTCCTCTTCCTTGTTGTTCAAAGTCAATATCAGATCCACGGGGTATATATTGTGCTTGTCTATATCCGCAATTAACATAAGTGTTATTATACATGTTAATATTACATTCAGGACCGCCACTACCTTTGTTTGAACATTTGGTTGTGTTAGTAGCATCACCAATACATAGGTTAAAGGACATGTCTCCCTGTGTTCCATTTTTCGCATTCAGGCCATCTCCACCGGTATATCCCAATTTTTCGAGGGTGTTTCTGGCAAAATAAATGCGTCCGCCGGCAAAACGTACGGCATCATCGTTACATCCATATATCCAGGAGTCTGTTAAAATACAGTCGCCATTAGGATTTTGGAAGTATATAGGCCATCCGGTATAGCCGGATGCTCCGTTATTAAATGGGTAAGTTACTGCAGTCGTTCCGCCTACATAATTAATATGTGTCCATTGAATATCTAACAATGTGCATGATGTGTCGCAGGCAATTCCATACCAGTCGCCATTTCCGCCATTCCAAGCAGGGTCCGTAGCTGGATTGTTCCCTATTTGGTCAAGAGGTTTAACAGATGTACTGCCGCTACATCCTTGAATGTAATTAGGGTTAGCTTGTGTTCCGAGTGATATAAGTACACCCTGTACGATAATGATTGAGCCCGGTTGCATACACACGTTTACACCTGATTGGATTAAAACCGTATCATGTTTTGGAATAATGAAAGCGCCATTAAGCATATAGGTGTTTCCGCTTGTCATAGTTCCCTGGTAATTGCCAGGTGCTACATTGCCCGCAGGAATAGTTTGACCTACTTGGTAAGGAGGTGTTGAAAGATGAGTTGTTTCAGTTCCTGTTGATGAATTTTTCTTGCAGGAAGGCAGTAGGCCTACAACTATGGCCGACATAGCAAGAATAATTGAGATTTTTTTCATTGGTTTAATTTATTGGTTGTTTTTAATTTGAGTCAAAAGTGCGTCAGAAAAATTACCTGAACATTGAAGCAAGATTATCTAATTGTTAACGAAAAATCGGTTTATTAAATAATTATTAAATCATATACAGGCATTGCAGTTTTCATTTTCAATAATGCCTGTTTATGACTACAAACTATGTTTGCTCATTTTTAGAATTTATAGCGTATCCCCATTAAATAGCTTTGCCCATAAAGCTCTTTTTCCACAGTAATGCTGTTTATATAGCCCTCGCTGTTGGTTTGGTTGGGTAGCCAATTTTGCAGGTTCGCCCCTTTTGTTGAATTTAAATATTCATTGGGCGGGAACATCTCGATAAGCATTGGTGTATTTAATATATTATTTATTTTACCATATAAGCTCAGCTTTATCTTTTTGCTTAGTCTCTTTTCAAATGAGAACGCCAGTGTGGTAGTAGGCATTTGCCATAGGTTCATTTCATACCATATACTAACAGCCGATATTTCCTTACCGGTATAGACCCCTGAAACTTGCATTTCAAGCCCTATTTTGGGCGCTTTGTAAATTAATGAAAGATTGGCAATATCGTCTGCCTGCCCTTGTAAAGGTCTGGATTCACTCACAACTTTGGTATTGAACCCACCTAATGCCGGATTATCATTGTATAGCTGTTCGGGCACGGTGATACTTGAATGAGTATAGGTATAGTTAGCTACTACGCCGAAATTATGGATGTATTTAATGAATTGAAATTCGAAACCGTAATTAATGGCAGGATTAGTATCGCCGCCAATATTGGTAGGCTTTAATTGAATAGAGCTAGGTCCCGCACCGCGTATAATAGCGTCTTCGATTGCATTATATATTTGTTTATAAAATACGCCGGCCATTACTTCTTCCGAAGCAGAAGGGAAAAACTCGTAGCGCAGGTCATAATTATTCGCCTGGGTAGCCAATAATTCCGGATTACCTACTTCCGTGTAATAATCTCCCGGTAACTGGTATGGAATAATGTCATAAAGACTGGGGCGGGCAAGAGATGCAAAATAACTGGCTTGAAGGGATTGCTTATCTGTTATTTTGAATTTTATTTCCGCGCTTGGCAAAAGGTTATTATATTGTATTGTGCCGTATGCAGCCGGAATTTGTATAGACTCCTGTGTTTGATATGCCTCGTTTGTATTTTCCATTCGTGCCCCTCCTAAAATTTGTATACGGGGGCCGAGGCTAAATTTAAGCATACCATAATAGGCGGTAATATCTTGCTGCACATTGTAACTATTAGCACTGCCGGGCGAACCTGTTCTATCGAAAAAACCATAGTAGTTAGGATTACTGAATATTTCGCTCATACCCGTATAAACTTCCTGGTTAGGCGGGGGGGCGGTTGAAAAATCATATTTCGCATAATAGGCATCTCTTGATTTGTCCCTGTTCATGGCTCCGCCTTTTACTTCAATATCCTGTCCAAAAAGGGGGAAACTGTAGGTAAGATTGGCATATCCGCTGAAATCTTGTTCGGTATTGTCTATCCAGCGGGTTGTAAGGCCTCCAAAGTCAATAACCGATGAACCAAAGTAGCCATCCAGTGAAAGGTCATTCCAATCGGGTATAACCGACCATGCACGGGCATACGCCGTGGTCCAATCAAGAGCCAGGTTATGGGCAAGGGTGTCTGTTCCTTTCAAGGTAACGTTGTAAATATGTTCGTAAGTAGTCTCAAATCGCTGGCCTGGGTCAAGCGAACTGCCGCGGACAGCATTATCTGTATCGTCTGTAATACGCATTTCCACCTGGGTCATTTCAGCATATACATTATATAAGGTTATTTTGTTTTTCCGGTTAAAAACATAATCCATCATTACATGTCCGCCGCCCCTGGTTTGTTTTACGTAGTCTTCCCTGCTTTCTATATAATCCCAAATGGGAATATTAGATTGTGTTAGAGATGCATTTGGTTGGGACTGTGGACTGATAAAAAAGCCGGTGGTATAGGAATATGTATTTTGATAGGTGAACGATGCTAATACACCAAATCTTCCGCCAAAAAAACGGTCACCTATGGTAAAGCCGGCAAATATATCAGGCGGAGCAGACTCATTTTTAATGGTTGTGGCAGCCACCGGGAAATCGGCGGGGGCTTGTGCATTATAGGTAGAACCATTTGCCTGGTTGGGAGATTGGGAGTTTATAACACTTGTATTAAATGTTTGGAATCCATGGTTGTATAAATTTTGATTAAACCCTGTTGCCGCTTCAGCGCTAAGTGTAAAATTATCGGGTGCTTCTTTCAATACCAGGTTCATGGCTCCTCCAATAGCATCTCCTTCCATATCAGGAGTAAGCGTTTTAATAACTTCTAAACGCTCTACCATTTCCGAAGGAAAAATATCCATAGGTACATAACTATTTTTATAATCGGGGCTGGGTACTTTTACTCCGTCTATCGTAGTGTAATTATAGCGTGCATCCATTCCCCGTATGGTAGCAAATTTTCCGCCCCCGGTAACCGATTTTTGAGTAGTTACGCCCGATACCCTTTGCAATACATCTCCTATCGTATAGTCGGGTAGAAGTTGTATAGTTTTTGCTGACATGATATTCATTACTACATCCGAATTTTTTTCTTCGCTTCTCGCATAGTTATCCGAACCTTGATTGGCTTGACCATATACCTGAACTTGTTGCAAGGTCAATGAATCAGGCTTCATGCCAAAGTCTTCTGTTATTTCATCGGTAGCATTTGCAATGGTAATTTTTCTTTGTTGGCTCGCATATCCAAAGAAGTCAACCATTAATGTGTAAGTTCCCGGTTGCACATTTTTAAGCAAATAAGAGCCGTCAAGCCCGGCGCTGGTATTAATTTTAGTATCCTCCTTTAAATAGATGGTTGCTCCTATAAGGGTTTCATTCGTCTTGCCATCTTTTACACGGCCTTTAATGGCGGCCGAAAAAGCAGAGTTAGCTATAAATAACAACGAAATAATAAATAGAAATCCAGATGGGGAAAGGGAGGTTTTTTTCATAATGAATTTTAGTTTTTCGGCGCAAAAATATTTTTATAAAACGCCCGAATTCCGCCTCGGAAGTAAATTAGCAATAAGATAACAATCGTAACAATTACTTAACACCAAACAGATAAATGGTATATAAAACCTATTTTGCAGCTAACTTTTAGTTAACCTCTTTTTGAATAAGTAAAAGCAATTTCTACTCCTTCACCACTTTTAGTGTAATGCTGTATCCGCCGGAAATAAAATGTAACAGGTAAACACCCGGTATCAATAGAACATTTTTATTGATAGTTGAACTGTTGATATTGAATGTCGATTGGTAAACGAGTCTTCCGCATATATCATATATAGCCATAGATATATTTTGTCCATTTAAAAAGGAAGCAAAATGCAGCGTCATATTGTTATCCATAACCGGATTAGTTACTTTAATGCTTCCCGTTTCTTCCAGAATGTTTGACACACCCAATGGCCTATTGGTTGTTACAAGACTTGCCATAACCGGATATTTATCTGAAAAATTAAAGACTGCATTTATTACATTAGCCGGGGCCGATAGGTTTGTCCCCGAATTTACCGATACACCCACCCTCTTGCCATCGTTGCCGATAGTAGTGTATGAGTTCCTGATATATGAAATATAGTTTGAATTGTTGACTATGGAGTGAGACAAAAAGATGTGATCATACCAATCCTTTCCGCCGCCGGTGGTTCCACATGAATTGGGAGCGGTGGTAGCGCGTGTAGTAGTAGTGAGTTCTGCTGCTGCTGCAAGGGGATTGCCATCCCAATTGATAGGATAGGTTAATTTTTTATCAGGAAAAAAGCAGGGGTCATCCATAATAAAATTCGTATCAGGATCTGTTTGGGTTATATATTCATAGCCCGGCTCGGAAGTGGAACGGGTATTGAAGTCGCCCATATATATAAGGTTAGGCATAACAGCAAACATTCGTTTCAGTTTATTGATGTTAGTTGTATCCTGTGTATCTCTTCCCGTAGAAGAGCTGCCGGAAATGGTATGCCCAAGCACAACATAAAGAAATGTGCTATCGTGTGTTGCCGATAAGTAGGGGTCCTTATAATATAACTTGTAAAGGTCAAAGTCTTCTTGCCCGGTATATAATGGAGTAGTGGTAAGGTATCCAATTTTAGAGGTGTTATAAAAGAGTACGCTGCCATCACCATCTGTACAACCGGATATATCGGTAAACGGACAGAAAGAATAGGTTGGGCTAAGACATTCGGAAATAACGGTATCGGGAAAATAATAGGGTGATATTCCAGGGCCATTGTTAGGGCCTGTTTGTACGCATACCATTTTATCCAACCCCATAAGGTCGGGCCGGCCAAATTGGAAAATAGCTTTTAAATCAGCATATAGTGGGGGAATAGGGCCTTGGCATCCGCTGGAATAACTAAATCCAAGTGTATTATAGACCATCACTTTTATAGTATCACCTGGTGTAGATTGTGCATATGAAGTTTTCTGGAAAAAAAAGCTAAAGGAAAAAACAAGGAGGGTTAATCGGATAGATGGAGAGAATTTTATTTTCATGAAAGTATTTTAATTAGAGTAGTGGAAAACGATAAATAACTTATTTTTTGCAAACTTATAGGTCTTCCCACATTTATTTCTGAGATTAATAAATTATTAACAAAATGATAATATAAATTCCCAACCCCATAATAAAATCAAAGTACTTAAGGTTTTTGCTTTAAAATACTGATAATATGACTGGAAGGTTAGTATTCGTTAATTACTTGTATATACTTTTTGATCATGGATTTTGTAAAATACTTTGATTATAATTTTTATGCAATCCCCTAAAATCCCTTTATACAGAGGGCTTCTATGGTAGTGATTTTGCTAGCTATGGTGATTTATTAATGTTCAATTAATATTGAGGTAAAGTAACTCCCCTAATCTTGCACATCAATTAAACAAAACCTAAAACATGAAAACAAAACTTCACATCTATGCAATTTTTGCAGTTGCTTTGGCTTTCTCTGCCCCAAAAGTAAATGCACAATCAGTTCTTATCCAGTATTGGGATTTTAACAAAACTCCACCTACAGGTGGTGGCGGTGGCGATAGCCTCGGCAATGTTACTAATCCTTTAAAGGCAAATCAAGTAGCAGCCGGCTTAGATACCGGCCATATTGTTTACTCCCGTCCTCAAAAAGTATATGGTTCAAATGGACCTGATGGTATTTTAGACAATGGTGCCGGTGCTGCTCCCTATGCATATATTTACGATTTCAGTAACAGTAATGATACTAATAGTCTTGCAGTTAACAATTCCTTTGTAAGAACCCGTAATCCTTCAGATAGTTCTGAAATAATCCTTTATATACCTACTACCGGTTATAAAAACATTACCTTGGAATATGCTTTGTCTGCTTCAAGCACAAAAGGCCCTAACTACAATGTTTTTGCGTATAGCACAACTGGTAGCGCAGGCCCTTGGAACAAATTAACTTCAGTAATGGATACCTTTACTGTTGGTGGAGTACATCGTGCCGATACGATGTCTGCCATTAATGTTGTTACTGCAGCTAGTAAGTGGTATCCTGTTAATATTGATTTCTCCAGCGACCCTAACGTGAACAACAATGCTAATTTTGTTGTTAGTATAAGACTTGCCGGACCTAATTCAGTACTTAGCAGTGGTAATGACAGGTTCGACAATTTCGCTGCACATGGTACCTCTATTAGCAGTGCAGGTGTTAGTGAAATTACGGCTCAATCTGCCGGATACAATGTATATCCTAACCCTACAACTACTGAAGTAAACATTGTTTCCACACAATATACCGGAGCAAAAGTAATTACAGTATATAATGTAGTTGGACAAATTGTTAGCACAACCGAAACAAAAGATATGCAAACAACCATCAATACTTCAGCATTGAATGCAGGAGTGTATTTTGTTGAAATCAGTGAATTAAGTACCGGTAATAAATACACCACAAAGCTCGTTAAGGAGTAAAGTAGGTTTCGATTTAGTTTAGGAAAAAAGCCCGTCTCTAAAAGACGGGTTTTTTTATTTTATAATAGTGACTAATTTACTTTCCAGTCTTGCACTACATCCCAGTTAGAGCGGATATTTAATTTATCGGGATAATAAAAAACCTTCTCAGGTTCTATATTTTTCATAAAGTTACCGATATCCCATTTGCCATTGTTGTTTGCATCTTCTATTACACGGATTCCATACAAAGCCGGGGGAAGTCCATCATAAAAAATACTGTTGCTTCCATTAACCGTATCTTGCTTATATACTCCGCCACCGCTATTAAGCAATTGGACGAGATAATGGGCTTTCTTTGAGAAAGATACATTAAGTTTTAATGTTCCATAAAAGCTTTGTTCTTGGATAGGAAAATGTACTATAATAGTATCATTCGTATAACCGAATAAATTAGTGAAAGCGCCGGGCAGGATGCTTAAACAATAAATTGAATCACTAATTAAATCCTTTTTAGGAAGAGCCAACATACCATATGGCAATGATGTAGCAATGAACTTTAAAGCAATACTATCTTTTCTTTGTATGAGTTTGATTTTGGAAATAGCATAATTGATTACAGGCTGTGGAAATTTTATAGAAAATGGTAAGTGATAATCGTATGCCGTTTTTTCAGCTACATTTAAATTGATTTGCATTGAAGGGGGCTTTTCCGGTGTGCTGTTCTTTTTCTTAGCAGACGCCGTTTTATTAGTATGCCCCGGAATGTTATATACGATGGCTGTATCAAGCACCCTCGTATTTCTGGAAACGATAAATCGCAACGAATCTAAATTAGGATAATTAGTCCAATAGGTAAGACTGTCTCCGCTGCTTGAATATTGATGATATATGATGGGGTGGATCGTCGTATCAATATTTAATGGCCTTATTGTAATGCTGTCGGCAGGTTTATTAAACACTATCATAATTTCACCTTTGCCTGCTGCCTTTGCTTTTAAAAATTCTAATTTGGGCGGCACTTCCGTGAACAAAAAGAAGTCTGCAGTATCATTCTTTGTGAGCGAAAGCATACTGTTTTTGAATCCAATATCTTCGGAGGAGGGGTGATAAAAATAATCGCCTGATGCCTTGGATATGGCAATGATTCTATATGTGCCGGGTTGTATATTATCAATTTTATAATTTCCATTGTCATCCGTCTGGCCGCAATAGGATGGATATTTTTTGAAAGGTGTCGAATCATCTAAATCCGCATACATCAGCACAAAAGCGCTCTTTTCAGGTTCGTGCGAAAATGCATCCACCGCTCTTCCATGAACAGATAAGGAATCTACATAATTTCCAGTAGAAAAAACATATTGAAAATTCTTGATGGGGTTGCCTTCATGTAAATCGCATACGGCATTGCCAAAATTGAAAGTATACGTAGTATTATCAAGCAAGGTATCTTTCGTGAGAGGTATTTCCAATACCTTACCTTTTATGATAGGTACAGGTAAATGTTTCAGTGGAGGTGATATGATAAATTGCTTGGAAAGATCTTTCAACTGAATATACTCATCAAATGTTATATCAATCTTTTTAGCATGAAATTGGATGCTTTTATTTTCGGGGGAATAACCCATTACTTTTGGCGCAGTAATATCCTTAGGTCCCCCGGTTGGTGCCACCACCTGGGCGCAGCCACCTAGCAGAAGAAAAGCAGCAAATATGATGTATGGCCTTTTCAAAGCTTATCTGTTTACGATGCTTTCAATAATATGGACCGCTTCTGTAAGTTTTAATTCATCCATAGAATTAAAATCAGCTAAGCGGGTACTGTCAATATCCAGCACCATCAACACATCGCCCGTTTTTCCGAAAACAGGCAACACAATTTCCGATTTGCTTTCTGTACTGCAAGCAATATGCCCTTCAAATGTATCGACATCATCCACCACTATGGTTTTTTTATTTTTCCAGGCATTTCCACAAACTCCTTTCCCAAAACCTATTCGTGTACAGGCTACTGTTCCCTGGAAAGGCCCAAGTACCAGTTCATTGTTTTTTACAATGTATAGCCCAATCCAAAAAAAATCCATGCCATACTTTAATGCTGAAATAATATTTCCAAGCGCAGCATAAACATCAGGTTCTTCCGCCAACGATTTTAATTGGGCTAATAGTGATGTATATTTCTCCTCTTTGGTAGTTCCGCTTATAATAATAGACTCTGCCATAGGACAAAGATGCGAAATAGTTTGATGAGAAAAGGCAGAAAATAGGGTGAATTAGGCTTATTTAACAGGTTAAAACTCCTGGTTGGAATAGGGTGGGTGGTCAGGAATAACGATTTTATTGAAATTAAACTTTGTATTCGTATGGCAATTATTGCAGGCATTAGTAAGATTGGTAAATGCAGAGGTAAAATGCTCCGTATTTTTCTGTGTAATGGATAATTGAATACTATCAAGTTGCGGATATATCATCACTCTAAACAGTTTTACTTCATTCCGGTCTGTTTCAATTTTCTCAGCCTGTGTAAGTATCTCCATAATTTCATCATGTTCAAACTGGGCAAGGGGCCAGTCTTCATTCTTCCCGGCAAACCATAGTTTATTGTGATGAACCTGTATTTCAAGCATCAGGTCGCCGAGCCCTGGTTTTATGCTTTGTATTTCTTTTTCAAGGCTATCGTTTTTTGCATTCAGGAAATTGATTTCCGATTGCAATGTTTTTAACCGGATAGCATCATTATTACAGCTGAACAATAATAACAAGGATAACGTTACGAGAAGGAATTTCATAAATCGTACCTATTTCTTTAAACGGATAAGGGGCTTATCAAGTTTCTCTGCAAATTTATAAAATATACGGGCATTCATAACCCAGTTGTAGGTAACAAGGGCACAAGCAACGCCAATAATGGAAGCGGCATCCACATCGCGCAGAAAGTGCTCGGATAAATACATGCGGGAATAAGCAATCAGCAAAGCGATGAAAAAGTAAACTGTTTTCAGAAAGTTGTTTTTGGTATAGAGAGCAAACAAGCAAAACATGCAGAAGCCTGTAGCCGTGTGCCCTGATGGAAAGCTATCGGTACTATACATCTCTACATTCGGAATGAGATAGATGGATTCGTGTAGTTGATTAAAAACCGTCATTGGACGGTCCGCGTGAAAAATGACTTTAAGGGAATCATTAATGATAACTGTCAGTAAAAAACCGAGAACGGAAATTAGCATATATCTGAAGCGTACAAAGGCAAGAACCAGGGTAACAGGTATAATCATGACGCCTAGCCCTAGATTAGTCCAGGTTCTGAAAAAGAAATCTGCTGCCGGATTGTGGTAGCTGTTTATATACAGGTGTATAGCTGCTTTACTCCATAAGGCCAGTACAATGCTACAGGCAAACAGGAAAATCAAGTAGGGAATAAAAAATGCAGCGTTCTTTTTAAGTAAAGAGAACATTAGGAAGAACCTATTGAATGGTGTAAGTCGCTGATTTGTTGGTTCCAAAGCCTGGTAGATTCTTCTTGTTCAATAGGGGTCTCAGCAAAGTCACTAACTATCAGTGCTACTTCGCTGGTTAAATCGTCAATTACAATTTTAAACTCAAAATATCTTTTTTCGGCTTCATCAAGCCAGTGAAAACGTACCCAATCTTTTTCTTTTATAGCAATTTGCCTAGCCAGTCTTTGCTCACCATCTTCCCAGTTGAAAATAAAATTACCTTCTATAATATATACCCTGTCAGCGAACCATTTTTCAAGTCCTCCGGGGGTAGAAATGAATTCAAAAAGCACATCGGGCGAAGAATTTATCTGGTATTCAATAGAGTAAAGTCCTTTTGGCCTTGGTTCATTGGCTTTGGGAGCAGCAACAGGTTTCTTCACAACTATTTTTGCTGCTATTTTTACAGGCTTTTTCGCTACAATTTTTTTGGCTGCTTTAGGTGCCGGCTTCTGCTTTGCAAGAACTGTTTTTTTTACCGGTTTTTTCGGTTTCTTAATGGCTACTTTTGTCGGGGCTTTTGCCTTTTTCTTAGGGGCCGTTTTATGCGAGACTTTCTTATTTTTCTTCATTTCCCAAATACTATCAAGTGGCAATTATAAATAAAAAACAAAACAAAGTGCAATTTTTTTTCATTTTATTATAAAAACTTATAAAAAACGCCATTCCAATTCTGTGCAATTTTAATAAAATACCTGTATTTAATCTATTTTATGCCTGATAATCAAATAAATTAGCAAGATATAGCGGAAAATTATCTATAAATAATAGAACAAGTGAAAATGGAGGAAAGGTTAAATCATTACCTTTGCAAACTTTTAATAAAAAAGTAAATATCTGGCGAGGTAGCTCAGATGGTAAGAGCGTCGGATTCATAACCCGGAGGTCGAGGGTTCGATCCCCTCTCTCGCTACAAATAATAGGTTGTAAGTATTTGAATTATAAATATTTATAACCTATTTTGTTTTATAGAGTAACAGTAGAGTAACAAAAGTTAAGTATTTCTCGTTTTACTCTGCTTTTACAGGCTTCATTTCTTATTTATTGCAAGTGTGGCAATAAAAGCCACTCTTGCCAACATGACAGCAAAAAGTGACTTAATGAATGAAATAAGTCGCCCAAATGGAGCTTATGTAATGAATAAGTCTCTTTTATGCGTTTTTCCGTATTATTTTGCATAATGTTACTTATGAGAAAACCCGATAAGCCATAATAGGAGTGAAGGCAGAGGGAAGTAATTTATTTTCTCATAAGACGACATTATGTAGAATAACATTGGAACGAATGCAATACCGGGCGAGCTCTGAGGTATGAAGGGCGGGGATTGCATGAATGCAGTTATATCACTCCTAATGGATAAAATCGGAAAGAAGTCCTTAATTGTAAATTCGAGCGACGTGGCGAGATGCAGAGAGGAATGGGATGGTCCCGATACCAAGGTTTGGTTGGAGAGAAAGGGAAAGTGATTCCCTTAGAAAAAAGATTCGACAGGGAACTGATTAGGGAGAAAGAAAAAGATGTGGATCATGCAGAGAGATTCGACAACGAGCTTTTGACTTTAGGGGTCTTTAGTCATTTTAGATTTAACTTACATACTATTCACTCTTATATTTTCTCATTAAATCTCTGATAGATTTTTTTTGTTAACCAGTCTTTCACATCGGTTTTAAAGTCATTATTTTCCATAATCTTATCAAAAATTTCTTCGTTGTCTTTCATCCGGTCAATAAGAGTTTGAATAAAGACTTCTTCAAAAGCGTATTTAAAGTTTTCAATAGGATTATTCTGGGCTCTGCTTTTTAAATCATCATTCTCGAGGAGTGCCTGCTCTATTTGTTCAAAGTAAAGTCGATCAGCGTCAGTAAATTCAGTTCCATACTTATCATTTAGGACATTGATAATCTTCGATAGTTTATCTTTTTCCTCCTTTGGTCTGCTGATACCTGCTTCGGTAGTTGGATCAAGTCCATGTTCCCCCTGCACTTGTAACACTAAATCACCCTCCGCAATTTTCTGTAAGCGGTAATATTCCAATGCTACTTCATTATCTAATTTCAATCTATCAGTATAATCACTCTTTGGCAGTTTACTTAATAAGAATCTTCCATACGAATAAAGTTTCTCCAACGCTACATCCTGAAAGGGCATAATTTGGGATAAGAATGAATATAACCGTACATAAGATGTCAACGACTTTTTAAATTCATCTTGCGTTTCCTCTGCAATGGCTTTAAATCTATCTACAGCAGGGTCAATATATCCGTAAAGTTTTCCCTGGTCTCTTAATGATGTATTGCCGGGCTTATAGAATACCTTTGCAAATGCATCCACTTCACTTTGGTAATAGACATTACCTACATCCATTTTACCTTTCAAATCATATAAATGATTAGGGTTAGTGGTTTCTTTCATTGTGGTAAGTTCGTAATAGGGCTGGAAGGATTCAATGATAGTTTCTCTGTCATTTGCAAAATCTAAAATGAAAGTATCTTCCTTGCCGGGATGGGTTCTATTAAGTCTTGATAGTGTTTGCACGGCCTTTACTCCTGAAAGTTTCTTATCCACATACATGGTATGTAGCAGAGGTTGATCGAAACCTGTTTGGTACTTATCTGCAACAAGTAAAACAGAATATTCAGGGGTATTAAACTTCTCAGGCAACTCCTTTTCTCCAAAACCATTTAACTGAGCTTCTGTTATACCTTCAGGGTAAAAGTCATCTATGACAGAGCCTGAAAAAGCAACCAATGGTTTAATGTAGCTATATCCTTTTTCTTTAATGTACTCTTTAAACTCCAAGTAATAACGCAAGGCATGTTTACGGGAGGATGTTACTACCATTGCCTTTGCCTTTCCCCCTTAGAAGAGTATCCCTGTATCTTTTTAATGGGCCTTGGGCTTTCCCATAAAGAGAAATAAAAATCATAGGAAGTAGAAGTAGTTGTTTCATAAAATTAAGTATTTAGTTAAGTATAGAAAGAATTGTATCTTTTGTTTCTTCTTCCAGTGCTAAAATATCGTTCCTTATTTCGGTAAGGCTTCTCAAGGGTTTGTATTTATAAAAGTACTTGGTAAAGTTTATTTCATAGCCCAGTTTGGTTTTAGCATGGTCAATCCAGGCATCAGGTAAATGAGGTAATACTTCCCGCTTAAAATAGCTTTCAATATTTTCTTTCAGTGGTACGTTTTCAAAATCACGTAAATCGGCATCTGCAATGGGGTTACCCTTCTTGTCTTTCTCTATTTGTTGTTTGGCGTTGCGCTTGGGGCGTTCAACCACTATACGGCTGTAGCCAAAATCTTCATTGTCAAAAATCTTACAATAATCATTCTCTTTATAATCATGGTAAATTTCAGTTATCCTTTTTATAGCTTGTTCATGTATTTCCTTTCGCTTATTGCCCAAGCTACGGAGCATCTTACTGTAAAAAGGGTTGCCTTTATCTTCCCTATCACTTCCCGTGGCATTTATTAATTGCACCTTGCCTTTACGCTCTTTGCTTTTACGATCACTAACTATCCATACATACGTTGAGATACCTGTATTGTAAAATAACTGGTCTGGCATGGCTATAATAGCTTCCAGCATATCATTTTCAATAATCCATTTGCGTATATAGCTGGGGCCGCTTCCGGCTGCTCCGCTAAAAAGAGGTGAACCATTAAATACAATTCCTATCCGGCTGCCCCCGGTGCTTCGTTTCATTTTGCTAATCATGTGCTGCAAAAACAGGAATGAGCCGTCACTAATGGCGGGTAAACCTGCGCCAAACCTTCCTGCAAATCCTTTCAAAGCATATTCATCTTTAATTGATTTCTCAGCTTTTTTCCAATCTACTCCAAAAGGCGGATTGCTGAGCATGTAGTCAAAGGTTTCATCTTCAAGTCCGTCCTGAGTAAAGGAGTTGCCAAACTTAATATTGGAAGGATTCTGCCCTTTAATCAACATATCAGACTTGCAAATAGCAAAGGATTCCGGGTTTAGTTCCTGCCCGAAAGCTTCCAACTTGGCATCGGGGTTTAATTCGTTCAAATATTCCTCGGCAATAGATAACATACCTCCCGTTCCACATGCGGGGTCATATAAAGTCTTAACTATGCCCTTTTTACGGAGTATATCCTTATCATTGACGAAAAGAATGTTCACCATCAGGCGTATTACTTCACGGGGCGTAAAGTGCTCCCCTGCTGTTTCATTACTAAGCTCAGCAAACTTGCGGATAAGTTCCTCAAAAATATAGCCCATCTCAAGTGTGCTCACATCTTTGAACATATCACCCGCTTCAGCAAACTTTTTAATAATCATGTAAAGCAAATCATACTCATCCAGTTTTTTAATCTGGTCATCAAAACTGAAATAGTCTATGATTTCTTTAGCGCCTATTGAAAAGCCGTTGATGTAGTTTCTTAGGTTAGCAGCAATGTTATTTGGGTCTTGAGCTAATCCATAAAAATCAAACCTACTCCGATTATGAAATTTTGCTTTTGCAACATTATTTAAAATGGGTTCAAGTACCTCCGGCTTCTTGCCCTTATGCTGTTCGTACGCTTTTAAAACATTCTTCTTTGTTGGCTCTAATACAAAGTCGAGCCTCCTTAAAACAGTTAACGGTAGTATGACTTTACCATAATCAGCCTGTTTGTAATGACCTCTCAGTAAATCAGCTATTGACCAAAGAAAGTTTGCTTTCTCTTTAAAGTTCTTCATAAATAACGTATAATAGTTTGCTTGACTTTTCTAAATTAATAGTAAAAGTATATAACCCCAGACAAATGTAACAATTTGTAGGTCTGAAATGCAAACTGTAGAGGAAACATAAGTATTTGTAATAGACTTGGCAAAAGACAATCCTTTTCCCCTGAGATACCCCCACCGGGGCTGTTTTTTTATTGGCCTTAGCAACGCTAAAAAGGGTGGATATACTTATGTCTCTCTCTAAGTATAGTTTTTAAGTTGAGGAAATAAAATAATTCTTTTTGGATTTTATTGGAATGAATTCTATAGAATTT